>DASXLL010000339.1:0-75786 GCA_036496265.1 Pirellulaceae bacterium
GCGACCGGCCAAATGACCTAAATCGAGGTTGCCTGACTGTCCATCCTCGAAACGCACAAAGACATGGAAGCGATCAACGGGATGGGCCTCAATGATTCTCATACTTAGAGAATACTCGCGCATTTCCAGGGTGTCGAGTCGCGAGTTGAAGGCCGTGGCTTCTTGCTGGTATCTTGGCCTCCATCGGTTTCGCCCGGCTGCATCTGCAGCACCTGGGTAGGGTTGGAGCAAGCCATCCAATGCATCACCGGCATAGCGAACATTCGCGATGTGATTCCGTTTCCGAGGACACGGGGAAATGCGCCGTTCTAGGTGCCGCCGCCATTTATTACAATTGCCGCAATTAATCTATGCCTGAACCCATCTATTTAGTCGCGCCAACTACAAAAACATTAACTGAAGTAAGACAGGCAACGTTCGCCACGCTCGGCGTTCAGGAAAGACGCGATCTCGAAGCCTGGATTCTGTCACATCCGAATGTACTAGGTGAGCCGCTGCTGGTTGTGACGACGGAATTTGACCGATTCGATAAGAGTGAACGGCGGCTTGATATTCTGGCCCTCGACAAGGAGGGAGCGCTCGTCGTTGTCGAGCTCAAGCTTGAGCTCAGCCGTTCGTTTGCCGACCAACAGGCCGTCAGGTATGCAGCCTTCTGCTCCACGATGACAGCCGAACAACTGGTCGAGGCAATGGCGGCGTATCTTAGATGCACAACGGATGAAGCCCGTTCGCGGATTCGGGATTTCCTGGAAGTCGATGAATTGCCAGAACTTGGCAATCAACCACGAATCATCCTCGCTGCTGGCACCCTGGACGATGAAGAGTTAACAAGCACTGTTCTCTGGCTAAGAACGTTCGGAGTTGACATCAGTTGCGTCGAGTTGAAGCCTTACGAGCTGCCGGGTGGTGAGCTAATTTTGGTGCCGCGCACGATAATTCCCCTTCCCGAGGCTAGAAACTACCAAGTCCGAGTGGAACAAAAGCAAGCGATCACGACGCAGCGATCCAAGCAGCCAAGCAGCTTGCAACACCTTTGGAATTTGATTGCCGATCAATTCAATTCTTTGGCACTGCCGCTAAAGGTCACCTCCCGAACCGGCGGCAATTTCCTGCCATTGAAAATCGGGCATAGTGAAATGCACTATGAATGGATTCCACTCAAGACGAAGCGCATGCTCCGCGTCGCGCTGCACTTCGAGTCGCCCGATCGTGAAATCAACGAGCGACGCTTGCAGGAAATCGCCGCACATCGACAAGAGATCGCGATGGGAGTTGAGTACCTTTTTTTTGCCGGCGACTTTGGCAAGCTTTGGAAGACGGCTGAATTTCAACTTCCCTGGGATGACACCACGCCCGACGACCGGATCGCGCCCGAAGCGGTTTGCGCTATGAAAATTCTCGTCGAGCGGACTTATCCGACCGTCAAAACTTTGATGGGCAGCCCGAACGGTGAACCAAAATAATGGAACGAAATGGTAGTTCGAACACTCCGTCCAATTCACCACCGGCAGGGCCAACGTTCGCGATGTGATTCCGTTTCCCCGGACGCCGCGGAGTGCGGAGTTTTAGGTCTGAGGACGCGAACTGGGCTATAATTGAAAATAGCGAGTACCAGGAGATTTGATGATGGTCTATCGCGGTCAAGTCACAGGAAGCGTAATCGTCCTGGCGGATGGCGTTCGTTTGCCCGAAGGCAGCGAGGTGCTCGTTGAGCCAATCGGCCGTCAATTGTCTCCACCTTCCTCATCGATTAAGAAAACCAGAAATGGCGTCCCGGTCTTTCCAAGTGTTAATAACGGTTTTAAACCGAGCCTGGAGTTGGTGAATAAACTTCGCGATGAAACGCCGTGACATATCTGCTTGATATCAACGTGCTCATCGCCCTCTTTGATGCGGCGCATCCTCATCACGAACCTGCCCACCGCTGGTTTGCTGCAATTGGCAAACAATCCTGGGCCACTTGCCCGATGACAGAGAACGGCTTTGTGCGCATTGTCAGCAATCCCGCGTACGGTTCTATCGCCACGAGTCCGGAAAATGCTGCCCTACATTTGCGGACATTCTGCACCGAACCGGGATGCATCTTTTGGCCCAATACTCTATCCATCACTGAACCGGCAATTTTCGACTTGTCGCACTTGAGAGGACACCAGCAAGTCAGCGACTTGTACCTGGCGGGTTTAGCACTTGTTCGCGGAGGCAAGCTGGCAACATTTGATGCTTCTATTCCGGTTGCAGCACTGATTGGCGGGCCTCACAATGTTGTGGAACTCATTCCGACAGGCTAAACGATTTCGCAATAACTGGGTGACAACCATGATGCGACGCCTATTCACTAGCACCGCTCTCTTCGCCTTCGCCATTATCCGCCTGGCAATGGGCCAAGACCTGACCCACACCAAGGACTCGCTCGACACGGTGAAGTCCAACGTCCAGGAAGGCAAAGCCGTCATCGTCGATGTTCGCGAGCAGAGCGAATGGGACGCGGGTCATCTCAAGGGCGCGGTGCTCATGCCCATGAGCAAGCTGAAAAAAGAAGACCAGGCGGCTCAGATGCTCAAGTCGCTTCCTAAGGACAAAATCGTCTATACCCACTGCAAGGCGGGCGGCCGCTCGCTCATCTGCGGCGATATTTTGAAGGCCGCGGGTTACGACGTTCGCCCGCTCAGGCCGGGATTCGACGACATGCTAAAAGCGGGCTTCGAGAAAGCGGACACAAAGTAGGCAGCCCCGGCTGACTCGGCGGTCGCCCGCGAAAACTATTTCCCAAATTCCGGCCCGGTTTTGGACGGAAATCGCAATAGATACAGATAGGGGCGTGTTGCGCCTCGACTAACGAGTGGCCAACCACAAACCCCTCCCGCTAACTTGACTTTCGATGTTAGCGCCCTGTGAATCAGCCGCATCGCAGCAAGCCACGAACAACCAACGACTTACAACACAGCGCTAACACTCCCCACGAAAAGTTTTTTGCCGAAATGTTAGCGCGGACTTCCCCACCGCCTTTCGCTTCCGCATCTAAAAACCATTACAATCCGGTCGCCTCCAAACTTGCATCCGAGTGAACTCCATGAAAAACAGACTCTCCATCGCGTTGCTGCTCGCTTCGGTCGTCGCTTCTTTCGTAACCGCCCAGGAACGCCAACTGTTCAATGGCAAGGACCTCAGCGGCTGGGACGGCAATCCCGAAAGCTGGTCGATCCAAGACGGCTGCATCACCGGCGTCACGACGAATGAAAAGCCGCTGCCGTACAACCAGTTTCTGATCTGGCGCGGCGGGACGGTGAAGAATTTTGAGCTATCGGCCAAGGTCAAACAAAGCGGCAACAACTCCGGGATTCAATATCGCAGTAAGGAACTGAAGGACGTCGGCCCCTGGTCGATCGGCGGCTACCAATGCGACATTCATCCTGAGGCGAGGAACAACGCCATGCTCTACGACGAGCGCGGCCGCGCGATCGTGGCTCAAAACGGGCAGTCGGTGATTATCGACAAGGACGGAACCAAGTGGATCACCAAAGACAGCGAGCCGGTGAAGGTCGATGTCGCTGAGTGGAATGAATACACGATCATCGCCCGCGGCAATCACTTGATTCATAAGCTCAACGGACAAGTGACTGTTGATGTTATTGATCTGCAAGAGAGCGAGCGCGAGCTGGAAGGCCTCTTGGCCATCCAAATCCACCGCGGGCCTGCCATGAAAGTCCAAATCAAGGACATCGTCCTTCGCGAGCTACCGGATGGCGGCGTGCTCACTGCGGACGAAGCAAAGATCCCTTCGGACGCAAAGAAAGTCGAGCCGCCCGGAAAAAAGGCAAAGAAATAGCGTCCGGTTGGGCTGTTTGGTGGCCGCCGCCGAATCGCTTTAACCAACCCGCAGCGGGGAATACTAAAATTAGGTGAATTTCGAGGGCAAGTCTCGCAGCATCGGTTATCATGACAGGCTCGACTCATCTAGTCAGCGCTTCGCTCGAGCGCTCTTCGGTGGAAAGCGACGCTTCTGGTCATGGAACTTCGACTTGTTCTTGTGCTCGCCGCATTTTGCGGCCTGCTGACCACCGTCTCGGTATCGGCTCAGCAAAAGTCGGAAGCCGAATCGCTGCAACTACGGTTCAAGCAGCTCGACAAGAACGGCGATGGGAAAATCACGACCGACGAAGTGCCGATGTCGCCGTTTTTTCAGCAGCGGGACAAGAACGGCGACGGCGTCATCACGTTAGCCGAACTGATGGCGGGCCTCGAAGGCGCTAACAACCCGCCGGTGGCTGCAAGGACCACGCCGAACACCAAGGAACCGCCGGGCGCAATCATCGAGAAGCCGCGAGCCAAGTCGTCCGGCTCCCGCTGGCGGCAAGGACCGCAACCGGCGAACGCGAATCAACTCGGAGTTGGGCGGCTCGCGCCCGATGTGGCATTTGCCGATCTCGCCGGCAAGTCGTATCGGCTGAGCACATTGCCCGTCGAGCGAGCGATCGTTTTTGCGATGACGAGCACCAGTTGCCCCCTCAGCAAAAAATATCTGCCGACGCTCGCGAGCCTGGCCAGCACCTATTCCGACCGCGGTATCACCTGGATTTTGGTCAACCCGATTCCCGCCGATCGCAACGAGGACATGCAGCGAGCCGCGGCGACGCTGGGTGAGCAGGCGATTTACGTCCGCGACGGCGATTGCGTGCTCGCTAAAGCCCTCGGCGCGACGACGACAACCGATGTAATCGTTCTCGATCGCTCGCGCACGATCCAGTTTCATGGCGCCGTCGATGATCAATACGGCTTCGGATACTCCGTCGATCAGCCGCGGCGAAATTATTTGACGGACGCGCTCGATGCGATTCTCGACAATAAGCAGCCGCCGATTGCAGCCACCGAATCGCCCGGCTGCGCGCTCGACCTGGGCGACGAAGCTGCCGAGCCGGTGGACATCACGTTTCACAACCGCGTGTCGCGGATCGTGCAGGCGAATTGCGTCGAATGCCATCGCGATGGCGGCGTCGGGCCGTTTTCGCTCGTCAGTTATGAAGATGTCGCGGGCCATGCCGGCATGATCAAGCAAGTGCTGGAGCTGGGGACGATGCCGCCGTGGTTTGCGGCGCCCCTGACGGACGGGAATGGCAAAAACCTGCCGAGCGCGTGGGCCAATGATCGTTCGCTTTCGGAGTCAGACAAGACCGATCTCGTTGCCTGGATCGATGGCGGCAAGCAGCTCGGCAATCCGCGCGATGCCGCGCAGCCGCACACATTTAGTTCCGGCTGGCTGATCGGCAACCCCGATGCGGTATTCGAATTTCCCCATGCCGTTCCGGTCAAAGCGACCGGGATGATGCCCTATGAAACCGTCGTCGTGGAGACGAATCTGGACAGCGACAAATGGATTCAAGCCATCGAGGTTCAGCCGGGCGATCGCAGTGTCGTGCACCACATGCTCATTTATCTGCTCGCGCCCGGCCGCGATTCGATTTCGCTCAAGGAAGAAGCGGAAGACGAGAAAAACGGTTTCTGGGCTATTTATGTTCCCGGAAATGCGACGCTGGTCTATCCCGAGGGATTCGCGAAGCTGCTTCCGCAAGGCGTGAAGCTCCGCTGCCAGGTGCATTATGCACCCAGCGGCATGGCCACTACGGACCAGTCGCGAATTGGCGTTGTGTATGCCAAGCAGCCGCCGCAACACGAAGTTCGCGTCGTTGGCATCGGCAATGCCAAGATGGCCATTCCCCCGGGAGCGGAAAATCACCGCGAGGAAGGAACGCTCAAGCTGCCATTCGACATCGAGATTCTCAGCTTTCTCCCACACATGCATTTGCGGTCGAAGGCCTGCCGCTATCGCGTACTCACTGCCTCCGGCGAGACGCGGACACTGCTCGACATTCCCCGCTACGATTTTGAGTGGCAGCTTTTGTATCGCTATCGCGAGCCCCAAAAAGTGTCCCGCGGCGACTCCCTCAAATTCACTGGCTGGTTCGACAACAGCAAAAACAATCCGGCCAATCCAGATCCGACCGTCACCGTTCGCTGGGGTAAGCAGTTGAACGACGAGATGCATCTGGGGTACGTCGAGTACTTCGTGCCCGGCCTCGCACCGGGTCAGCCGCTGCCAGTAGGAAACATGCCGCGCTGATCGAGCCGCCAGCCTTGAATTGCCATTGGCCTGCAATTGCTCGAGGGCGTGATCGCTGTTCGGTTTCGCCTCCTCCAAGCCACGCGGCGGCCCGCTTCCGAGTTGACTGGCTCGCGGTATCAGTACCCTGGCTGCCCTAGCGGCTCAGACCAAATCGTATTGCCGCATAAACCTCTGTTAATAAATGGTTTACGTCATCGGAAGCAGGGTGGAGAAACTCTGCCGAATAAGCCGATAATATCGATTGTTGACTTTGATTACTAACATATGTATGATTCGCGATCACGAGCTATGATTTAGCGAATAGGTGGATGGAAATGAGCCAAGCCGCTGCCATGCTGATTCCCGCTGCCAGGCCCTTGGGACGCGAATTGCCGCTGCTCAGGCTCGTCGTGCCGCCGCCAGAGCCGCCTCCCGCGGAGGCCGCCGCCAGCGTGCCAGACAAGCTGATCTTGACCGACGAGCTAAAGGCCGAAATCAGCCACGAGAGCCATCGGCTGGAAACGGCCGAGCCGCAACAGATCTTGCAGTGGGTCGCCGAGCGATTCGGCCCGAAATTCACGATGGCCACCGCCTTCGGCCCCGAAGGCATGATTCTCATCCACATGCTGGCCGAAGTGGCCCCGCAAACGCCGATTTTCAACCTCGATACCGGCTACCAATTCAAAGAAACGCTGGAGCTGCGGGAAGAGGTCAAGCGGCGGTACGGCATTGAGGTCGAATACAAACGAGCCGCAACCAGCGTGGAAGAATACGAGCGGCAGCACGGCGGCCCGGTATATCGCACGAATCCCGATCAATGCTGCCTACATCGTAAGGTGCAGGTTCTCGAACAGGCCGTCGTGGGAAAACACGCCTGGGCCAGCGCCATTCGCCGCGACCAAAGCCCCGACCGGGCAAGCGCCCCGATTGTCGGCTGGGACAAGAAATTCAGCCTCGTGAAGGTCAGCCCGTTGGCCAATTGGACCAAGCAAAAAGTCTGGGCTTTTATCACCAAGCACAACGTGCCATATAACCCACTGCACGATCAGGGGTACACGAGCATCGGCTGCTGGCCCTGCACGCGGGCCGTTGGTCTCGGCGAAGATGAACGCGCTGGCCGCTGGAGCGGCTTTGCCAAGAAAGAATGTGGGCTCCATACGCAGTAGGGGAGTTGTGAATATGTGAGTGGTGAGTAAGTGTTGTTGTGGTTAAACTCACTTACTCACCACTCACTGACTCACCCGCCGCCGCCCATGCTCGTTTCCGCCAAGACCGAATATGCCTGCATCGCCGTGCTGGAATTGGCGGCGCGGCACGGCAGCGGTGATCCGGTGCGGATTCGCGACATCGCCGCGGCCCATGGCATTCCCTCGCGGTTTTTGGTGCAAATTCTGCTGCAGCTGAAGAGTGCGGGTCTGGTGCAAAGCGTCCGCGGCGCTTCCGGCGGCTATAACCTGGCCAAAGACCCGGAAGAAATCACGCTCTTGGACGTCATGACCGTCGTCGATGCCCAGCTCGGCCACGTGCCGACCAGTTCCACGCGGAATACGCCGACCACGCGAGCTCTGCAGCGAGCCTGGAAAGAGGTCGCCGCCAAAGAGACCGAACTCCTAGACGGCGTCAACTTCGCCGACCTCGTCCAACGCCTCAAAGGCGCGACCGAAGGCATGTATTACATCTGAGTTCAATGTTCAAAGTTCAAGGTTCAAGGTTTAATAAGAGCAACTTTGAACGTTGAACCTTGAACTCTGAACGTGGGCTTTGACTATCCTCGACAAAATCGTCGCCACAAAGCGCCTGGAGATTGAGCGCGCCATGTCGGCGCGGCCTCTGGCTGCATTGCGGGCCGCTGTAGCAGATGCGCCACCGGTGCGCAACTTTTTTGGCGTGCTTGCTGCCGGCGGAGAAATCAAGCTAATCGCGGAGGTTAAGAAGGCAAGCCCCAGCAAAGGCGTAATCCGGGCCGATTTCGATCCGGTGACGATTGCGAAGATATATGAGGCTCACGGCGCGACTTGCTTAAGCATTTTGACCGATGAGCAATTCTTCCAAGGCAGCCTCGAATACCTGCGGCAGGTGCGGCAAGCCGTGAGCATTCCGGTTCTGCGAAAAGACTTTATCCTCGACACGTACCAGCTCGTTGAAGCCCGCGCTGCTGGCGCCGATGCAGTACTTTTGATCGCCGAATGTCTCGACGACTGCAATTTGCGGAAACTGCACAACGAAGCATTGGAACTCGGTTTGACTCCGCTCGTCGAATTCTATGAGCCGGAGAATCTCGACCGCGTGTTGGCCGCCGGTGCTTCGCTGATTGGCGTCAACAACCGCGACTTGCGTACGTTTCAAGTCGATCTGGATCATACAATTCGCATGCGTGAAAAAGTGCCGCTCGATTGCGTTTTCGTCGGCGAAAGCGGCATCGAAACTCGCGCCGACGCCCTTCGGTTACAATCAGCGGATGTCGATGCGATGCTCGTCGGCGAGAGCCTGATGCGCGAGCCTGACATCGGTGCCGCGGTCGATCACTTGCTCGGAAAGGACTAACGAAATGTCAAAGTTCATGGAAGGCGTTTCTACGGTCAACAGTTTTTTGCGGACGCTGTTAGTTATCGCCTTTCTGGGTGGTTTCGGAGCCGCCGGTTTCTACGCTTACACTGGCTATCACGCCAAGGAAACGGATGCTCGCCGCAGCGCCCAGCTTCTCGATGCGCGCAATCGGGAATTGGCCACCGCGAAAAATCGCTTACTGGAAGTTCAGGCCGATGTTGCCAAGAAAACTGCCGAGTTGCGGGCCAAGGACAACGAAATCGCCCGCCTCAACGCCAGCGTCAAGAAATTGGAACTCGCCATCCACTACCTAAAAATCGATCATCGCGTTGCCCGCTTCACCACCGTCGATCAATTCAAGGACGAAGCACTCGGCGAAACTGTTTCGGTCATCGAATTCGTGGAGCTCAACGACGCCGGCGAGTCAATCGATACTCCGCGGCGGTTTCACATACGTGGCGACATCGTCTATATCGATGGCTGGGTCGTCAAGTTCGACGACAAGTATGTCGAGCAAGCTGACCTGGAACGCGGCACATCGCTCTTGCTCTTTAAGCGTATCTTCGGCAGCGGCCAGCGGCCTGACGACGGATTTCCGCTCGATGAAACCGGGCTGGCGCCGCGCGTTTATGCAGGGGGCGGCAAGATGACCGACTTCGAAAAGAAAATCTGGGCCGACTTCTGGGCCATCGCCAACGATCCCGACCGCGCCCGCCAACTCGGCATCCGCGCCGCTCACGGCGGCGCACCGTTCATGAAAGTCGAGAAGGGCAAGTCCTACCGCATCCTCCTCCGCGCCTCCGGCGATCCGACGATCGTTCCGGACGATTTTTCGCCGACGAGTAGTTAAGATACAAATTGAAGAGAATGAACAGGAGAGGTAACAGAGGATTGATCCGCCAATATTATTACACAGCCGACTTGCTTCTCCGTTTCCTCCGTTGCCTCATGTTCAAGTGAATTTGTCCGTTGCTATGAAGATGCAACAATTCGGCAGTGATTTAGCATCTCGACGGCCGTCACCACGTAGCTCGTATAAAATGGTCCAAACTCGGCGTAGCGGGCGCTAGCTTCGTCGAACCGCATGCGATAGACGATCGACGTCAGATATTGCGGATTTTTCGCCCACAATGTCACGCCCCATTCCCAGTCGTCGAGGCCGAGAGAGACCGTAATGAGCTGTTGCACGCGACCGGCGAATGTCATGCCGCTCTTGGCGTGCTCGGCCATCATCTTGTTACGCTCCTCGAACGACAACAGGAACCAGTTCTCGCCGACCTTCCGCTTTTTGTTCATCGGATAAAAGCATGTCGCGGGCCAAGGCGGAAAATCGGGTGTCAGCCGTTGGCGGTTCATGATCGGCAGCCGATCGGCATAAGCTTTCAGCTTGGCCGCGTAAGCCGGCGAATTTTCGGCATCGCCTTCCGCAACGAGTTTTTTGCCGTAGTTCTCGACGGACGGCACGTATTCCGAGATTTCCGTGATCGAAACGAACGAATAAGTCGGCGTGATGGCCGGTCCGAGTTTGCTGGCCAACAGCCGCTGATTGACGGCTTCGATCTTCAGCGGATTCGGGTCCATCACCATCAATCCAAAATCCGCCTTATTGCCGCTGACGACGCTGGTTTGCAATCGCTGCGGCGCGTCCGGCCCAGTCGGATCCAAGATCGCCAAAATCTCCTCGCGGCCGATATCCCGTTGATCGGGATTCAGCAGCGCGAGCGTGTGGCGGTCGAACCGGTAATACAAATGCGAGCAATGCCAGCCCTCGGTCGGTTCGAGGCTGATCGGAACTTGTTGCGGAGCAGGCGGGCGGCCGGTGGACATGGAGGAAGAGGTCGGAGGACAAAGATCAGAAGTCAGAAGTAACGTGGAGCAGTTTAAGATCGTTTTTCCGGCACGGAAGCTGCCGCGGGCGGATCGATGACGATTTCTTCCGGCGGTATTTCTACCACTTGGCCATCGCGCCAAACCACGATCGGCACGCCGAGCTGCTTGTGCTTCAGGCGCGCCTCACGGCCAGCTTCCCGCACGGCTTCAGTAACGCGTTCGCTATCAGAAAGGCGCTCGCCGATTTCAATCGACTTGGTAGGACGAATCATATTTTGTTCTCAGCTCTTTCCAAAGCTCCGGTTGTTCAATTTCATCCACAATTCTACCACGTCCGCGGGCGACGAGAACCTCGCCGGGCGAGACGGTGTTGTTATAGACGAACCATTCCGTGGCAATGGACTGATAGAGGTTGAAAAAGTTTTGCAATCCTCGGTCATATCGTCGCCTTATCGTCTCGGGATCAACGTAATGACCTCCAAGTTTGACGCGATTTGCTACGCGCGCAATTGAAAACTCCGCCGATGGAACCCAAAAGAAAAACAATCGCATCTCATACCCGTCGCCCAGCAGTTTTTTGAGCCAGGGGGCGAAAGTACGAGATGCAAGTGTTGTCTCAAACGCGAAAGTTAACTGCTGTTCGGCCAATTGATGCAGGCGGGCCAACATAATCCGTCCCGCCTCAAGGGCTGCATTTTCCGGCGCAAAGCCGGACAATCCCTGCGCAATGACGTCTGCATTGACAAATTCCACGACATCGACGAGCTTCGGCAGAATTACTCGCGAAGCAGTCGTTTTTCCCGCGCCGTTGGGACCGGCCAGAACGATCACATTGGGCCGCATAACTAAACGCTTTTTGAACGGGTGATTAGATTTGCGAAAGCAATGGCAGCTTAGCGGCTCGTAGATTCGGCCGCCATGCTCGCGGCAAATCGTTCTCTTATCGCCTGATTGAGTTTCTTCTCCGGCCATGCGACACTTGCGGCCGAAGAGAATGCATTCCTATTGGGAGAAGTCGTTATGAAGTCGCGCTCAGTCGTTGCTTGGGCTGCATTGGTAATTGGCCTGCTTGCGGCAAACGGAAATCAGGACGTGAAAGCGGCCGATGGCGAGTTGCTCGCCTACTTCGGCACCTACACCAACAACGGCAAAAGCAAAGGGATTTACTGCTATAAGCTTGACCTGGCGAGCGGCAAGTTGACGAGCGTCGGCGTGACCGAAGGGATCAAAAACCCGTCGTTCGTGGCGATTCATCCCAGCGGCAACTATCTGTATGCCGTCAGCGAAGTGAGCGACGCCGACGGCAAGCCGGGCGGCGCGGTCAGCGCGTTCACCCTCGATCGCAAGACCGGAACATTGAAGCCTCTCAATCATCAATCATCTGAAGGCGCCGGTCCGTGCCATGTGTCGGTCGATAAAACCGGCAAGGTGACCCTCGTCGCCAACTATGCCAGTGGCAGTATTGCTTCGTTGCCAATCAATGAGGACGGTTCATTGAAGAAAGCCGCGACGGCCGTTCAGCACGAAGGCTCCGGCGCTGTTCCCATACGCCAAGCCGGTCCCCACGCGCACTCCATGAACGTCTCGCCTGACAACCGCTTCGTCATCGCCGCCGATCTCGGTCTCGACAAGCTCTTCATCTACAAGCTCGACGCGACAAACGGCACGCTGACCGCCAATGACCCCGCCTTCGCCAAAACGCCCGCCGGCGGCGGCCCCCGCCACTTTGCGTTTCATCCTAACGGACGCTTCGCCTACAACTGCAACGAAATCGCCTCCTCGGTGACCGCACACACCTGGGACGCCCAGAAAGGCTCGCTCACAGAGATTCAAACCATTTCGACGTTACCAGAGCCTACACAAGGCAATTCCACGGCCGAAATTCAGGTCCATCCCAGCGGCAAATTCGTCTATTGCTCGAACCGCGGCCACGACAGCTTGGCCATCTTCACCGTCGATGAAAAAACGGGCCAGCTAACGGCTGCCGGCCATCAAAAAACGCTCGGCCGAACGCCCCGCAACTTCGGCATCGATCCCACCGGCCGTTATCTCGTCGCCTGCAATCAAAACACCGACAACGTCGCCGTGTTTCAAGTCGATTCAGCCACCGGCAAGCTGTCGCAAGTCGGCGATCTGATCAACGTCCCGGCTCCCGTCTGTGTAAAGTTTCTTGCCACCGAATGACGCTAGCGCCTGCAAGATCGTCAATTCTCAGCAAAAAGCATTTATGGCCTCGCTGCTGCCGCCCGCTGCCAGCGGAACCCGTGCTGCTGGCAGGGGTTAAATCTTGGAGCGGTCGGTTTCTCGCTTGGAGGGCTAAACGACCGCCGGACGATCAAGATTACGTCCTATCGACAATGGAAAAAGACGTGACAGCCGTTTTTGCGGCGGTTACAATTCATGAGAATCGGGTGTTTCACAGAAGTGATAGCTAGAAGCGCAGGCATCATCCCGCCTTCCCTGCGCGCGACGATTGAATCCCGCCTTGGCTCGCCCAGTTTTCGAGCACAGATAGAGTTCGAGCAGCAATTCAGCTTTTGGAGCTTCGTTATGGCAGCCTCTCCCCGCTCTCGGTCGCAGCGCCGCCGCTGTTTACGCCGAGGCAATACGTTCACCTTCGTGCTTGGCAGCGTCGGCGTGGTTGCCGTGCTGTCTTTGCTCGGCTGGTGGATGTTCGGCGGCCGCGGATCCGAAGAATCGTCTGACCTGCTCACCACCGAAATTTCGCACGGGCCGTACGACTACGTGGTCATCGAGCAAGGCACGGTCGAAAGCGCCACGAATACCGAGCTACGCTGCCAGGTGCGTTCGCGCGGTGGCGGTGGTGGCGGTGGTGGCGGTGGTGGCGGCGGCAGTAGCTTGGGCGGCAGCAGTACAGCGATCATGGACGTGGTTCCCGAAGGCACGATCGTCAAGGAAGGTGATGTCGTCGTCGAGCTCGACTCCAGCAGTCTGATGCTCGAAGAGAATTCCCAGAAGATCCTAGTCAGCAACCGCGAATCGCTGTTGGCTCAAGCCGAGAACGCTCTCAAGGCTGCTGAGATCGGCAGAACCGAATACCTCGAGGGCCTCTATGTCTCGCAAGAGAAGCTCGTCCTCACCGAGCTGTTCCTGGCCGAGCAAGCCTACAGCACGGCTGAACAGGGTCTAAAATCGGCCAAGTCGCTGTTCGAAAAGAACATCATCACCGGTCTGCAGCTTCAGGCGGCCGAGGTCGCGCTGCAGAACGCGGAAAACGGCCGCGACAACGCCCGCACCAAGCTCAACACGCTCCGCAATCTGACGAAGCAAAAGGAGCTGACTGTCCTGGAAGCGAACATCGCCTCGGCTCAAGCCAGCGTAAAGGCCCAGCAGGCCAGCCTGCAACTTGAACAAGACAAACTGAAGGACATTCAGGACCAAATCGCGAAATGCACGATCAAGGCCACGGCGCCCGGCCAGGTCGTCTATGCGAACGAGACAGACATGTTCCGCTCCAGCTCCTCGTCGCAGTTCGTCGTGACGGCCGGCGCCATGGTTCGCGAGCGGCAGGTCATCATTCGCCTCCCTAACGCCAACGACATGCAGGTGAAGGCGACAGTCAACGAGGCCCGCGTCACGCTCATTCGCGCCGGCCTGCCCGTCTCGATCCGCGTCGATGCCCTGAAGGACGAGATGCTCGAAGGCGAGGTCACCAAAGTCAATCAATATGCCGAGGCAAGCAGCTTTTCCAGCGGCAACATCAAACGCTACTCCACGATCATCAAAATCAAGAATCCGCCGCCGGACCTACGTGTGGGCATGAACGCCGAAGTTCGCATCCACGTCGAACGCAAGGCCGACGCTCTGCAGGTGCCGGTTCAAGCCTTGGCGGAGCTAAAGGGCCATTACTTCACGCTGCTGAAAAACGGGGATAACTATGAAACCCGTGAAATCAAGATCGGCTCAACCAACGACAAGGTGGCGACAATCGATAGCGGCCTGAAAAACGGCGACGAGGTCGTCATGAATCCGCGCTCGGCCGGCACGCTTTTGAAGCTGCCGAATTTGCCTGACGCAAGCTCCGCTATCGCACTTACCGACATCAAGCGCTCCGATCCCACGGAAATCGCCGCCGCGAAAGCCGCCGCACAGGGGGCCAAAAAGGGCTTTGCTGACATGACGCCGTCCGACATGGTTGCTCGCTATCTCGAAAGCGACGCCGACAAGGATGGCAAGCTCTCGATGAAAGACGAAGTGCCCAAGATGGACGAGCGAATGCAGCAGCGGCTCGCCACGGCTGACACCAACAGCGACGGGTTCCTGGAACGTCGCGAGCTCCTGTCCGTCGCGGCCGCCACGATTCAGAAGATGAAATCGAAGGGCGGCGGCGAAGGCGGGCAAGGCGGTCGTGGTCGTCGCGGTGGCGAAGGCGGCCCGCCCGGAGGAACGCCCGCGGGGGGACAGCAATGACCGCCGCCGCACGTCTGATTGATATCAAAAAAGACTATGTCCTGAAGAGCGAGACGGTCCGCGCGCTTCGCGGCGTGACGTTCGAAGTGCCGGCCGGCGATTATGTAGCCATCATGGGCCCTTCCGGCTCCGGCAAAAGCACGCTGTTGAACTTGCTCGGCTGCCTCGATAAGCCGACGGCCGGGCAGTTTTGGCTCGGCGACGACGACGTCGCTCAAATGACCGATGATCAGCTGGCCTACATCCGCGCGACCCGCATCGGCTTCGTCTTCCAGTCGTATAACTTGATCCAGCAGTACACGGTGCTGGAAAACATTGAAGTGCCGCTGCTCTATCAAGGCGCGCTCACTTCCCAGGGACGCAAGCGCTGCCGTGAATTGGCGGGCATGGTCGGATTGGGCGATCGCCTTGGTCATCGGCCGACGCAGCTCTCCGGCGGTCAACAGCAACGCGTGGCCATCGCCCGCAGCCTGGTCAACAATCCGTATTTCATGCTCACCGACGAAGCGACGGGTAATCTCGACTCGGTCACCAGCGAAGAAATCCTCGCCATGTTCGAGCGGCTGAACGACGAAGGTCGCACGATCATCATGGTCACGCACGAAGACGACGTTGCCGCCCACGCCAAGCGCATCGTCCGACTTCGCGACGGTTTAATCCAAACTGACAAAATCAACGAACACCGCATTAGTGCCATCAAGCGAAACCACGTCCCGGGCGTCGCGGCGCCACCAGCCCCCGAAGCACTGGCCGACGCGGCGATGGTCGCGGAAGTGGCCTAAACTCGGGATTCGAACCATGTTTCTGTTACGAACCTTCCAGCTCGGCATGAAGAGCTTGCTGCTGCATCCCATGCGGTCGCTCTTGACCGTGCTTGGTATTTTCATCGGCGTGGCGAGCGTTATTTGGCTTTTGGCCATCGGTGAAGGCATCAGCCAGGAGGCCCAGCGACAGATCGAAGGCTTGGGCGCCGACAACATCATCGTCCGCTCGATCAAGCCGCCAGCCGAAGTCATGGGCAGCTCCGACGCACCCATTCCCTATGGCCTGAAGCGTGAAGAATTCGACACGCTCGTCCAAACGATTCCCACGATTAAGGCCGCCCTGCCGATTCGCGAAGTACGCCGCACCTTTACCTATGACGGCCGCAACGAAGATGGCCGTCTCGTCGGATGCACGCCTGAATACTTCGACGTCACCCGCCTCGTCCTCGATCGCGGCCGACTGTTGAGCGAAGCAGATATCGACAATCGCCACAATTTCTGCGTGCTCTCCAGCGGCATCGCCGAACGATTGTTCCCGTATCAAGATCCGATCGGCCGCCGCGTGTTTTTGTCGGAGAACAAGGACTACTACGAAGTGATCGGCGTGCTGGAATATCGCACGCCCACTGCGGCCATCGGAGGCTCGCTCGAAGCTCAGGATTTCAACACCGACATTTACATTCCGATTTCCACCCTCCGCCAGCGAATCGGCGACTTCGTCTATACCCGCCGCGGCAGCTCCCGCACTTCCGAAATTGTCGAGCTCAACCAAATCACGCTCCGCGTCACCTCGGTAAAAAACGTCCGGGCAACCGCTGACATTGTCCGCAAGACTCTCCGCGTGCCGGAAGAATCGAAATCCAAAGATCCGCGGCTGACGCTCGCTTCGGTCAAGGGAGGCAAGGCCGTCATCGACGGCACCTACACCGAATCGCCCCCGCGCCTCGATGTAGCGGTGATCGTGCCCGAAGAGCTTTTGGAGCAAGCCCGCGTCACGCGCCTCATGTTCATGGTGCTCATGGGCATGATCGCGGCGATCTCGCTGGTTGTAGGCGGCATCGGCATTATGAACATCATGCTCGCCACCGTGACCGAGCGCACCCGCGAGATCGGCATCCGTCGCGCCCTGGGTGCGACGCGAATGCACATCATCATGCAGTTCCTTGTCGAGACAATTTCGCTCTCCGTCGTCGGCGGCCTCACGGGCATTCTCGCCGGTCTGTTGTGCCCCTTAATCATCACCGGCGTTCGCGATTTGATGTACGCTTACGCGCCAAACTTAATGTCCGACCTGCCGGAAGTTGTCCAGCGCGTTCAGCCGCAAATTGTGCTGCTCTCCTTGCCGCTCGCGTTCGGCATTTCCGTGATCGTCGGTGTCGTCTTTGGCCTCTATCCGGCCTACCGCGCCGCCCAGATGGATCCGATCGAAGCCCTACGGCACGAATAAAACGACGATTTAGGAGTCGTAACCGAAGCCCTGCCCGATTGGCATTCGGGCTCGGGCACCATCGCGAATCGATAGTCGTTTCCCGTGAATTTCTCGTGAAAATCCCGCGAACCAATCTGCGGCATTTCGCTCTTGATTTTTACGGGCTTCGCAACAATGATTGAATGTGATGTGTCGCGTCTCACGCGGCGCGACTTTACTAGCAGCTCATAGTAAGCCGCATCTTTCGGCATCGCGGCTGAACTGGGGTAACTTCTAGTGGAAAGGAGGTGGTCTAGTGAGTTCTGTCTGTACCAGCCGAGGTGGCGCCAGCTAATCGAGCCGGCGGGCTGCGATTCGGCAGCCACCAAAACCCCTCGCTCACAGATCACCTGTGATCGAGCTACCTTGGGCCCGGCTTCTCCTCGTGGGAAGCCGGGCTTTTTGTTTCAATGCCGCCGGGCTACTGGTCGCAAGAAATGGTGTGTCGATGCCAGTTCTCGTCAAAACTGGCGCAGGTAATCAGCCTTGCCGGTTTTTCGCTGAACGGGCGACCAATAACTAACGGCTTTCCGATCAAACCGCCGCTGTAAGGGATCGCCGAACATCCGCCGCACGATTCCGATCGGCGTCAAAATCAAAAAGTAAGTCGCTGCCAAAACGAAATAGGACACAGCGACACCAATCGGCCTCACGGCGTACATCCAGCCGACATAAATCGGCCGCCTCATTCGCGGCGCGGCCACGTACAGCAAGACAAGCGCCGCGCCGGCGGTCCAAATCGTCGTCCCTGTGGCCGGGAAGCCCCACCGCCACCGCGCAACTGCCCCGACGCAGCCAAAAAACACTGGCAGCAGAAGGCCAAACGTTCGCAATTTCGCTGGCGACGGATTGTTGTCGATTTCAATCAGGCTCATCGTTGTGTTGAGTAGTGAGTGGCCACGGGACTAATCCAACTGAAACTCAGCCAAATACTGCTCGCGATTGGAGGTCAGTGCTTCGGCGCGCGGTTGCTTGAGTAGCACATAGTTTTCGACGACCAACACGTCGATGTTTGTCGCTTGAAAACACCGCAAAGCATCCTGCGGCGTGCAGACGATCGGCTCGCCACGGACATTAAAGCTGGTGTTGATCATCACCGCGCAGCCGGTTTTTTCATAAAACGCTTTGAGCAATCGATAAAACCGCGGATTGCGCCGCTCATCGACCGTTTGCACGCGAGCCGAATAATCGACGTGCGTAATCGCCGGCACGACTGACCGTTCGACTTGGAGCTGGTCCAGCCCCAGCAAGCGTTTTGAATCATCAGCCAGCGAACGCCGCTTGTTTTCGCGAACCGGCGCCACCAGCATCATGTAGGGGCTTTCGGTCTCCGGCGGAAAGTCGAAGTACTCACTGGCGCACTCGCTCAGCACCGCCGGTGCGAATGGACGAAACGACTCGCGCAATTTGACCTTCTGATTGATCAGCGACTGCATTTCCGGCCTCCGGGCATCTCCCAAGATGCTCCGCGCCCCGAGCGCCCGCGGACCAAATTCCATTCGCCCCGAAAACCATGCGACCACCTTGCCTGCGCCAATCAACTCCGCGATGTATTTACAAAGCTGGCCATCGTCGAACCGTTCGTACAGAGTTTCCGCCTCGTCCAAAACTTGCCGAATCTCCCGATCGCTGAATTGCGGCCCGAGAAGTGTGCCCTGTTGCGAATCGCCCGGCGTCGGCGTTCGCTCGTTCTCTAATAGTTGGTGCCATATAAAGAGCGCCGTTCCCAGCGAACCGCCCGCATCACCCGCCGCCGGCTGAATCCAAATACTCTCTGCCACACCCTCAGCCAGAATCTTTCCATTACCCACGCAGTTCAGCGCTACACCGCCCGCCAGGCACAAATTCCGTTCGCCGGTGACTTGCAGAGCATGCCGCGCCATCCGCAGCATGGTTTCTTCCGTCACTTTTTGGATCGACGCCGCAATGTCCATCTCTCGCTCCGTGATCGGACTCTCCGGCCGCCGTGGCTCACCGCTAAACAGCCGATGAAACTTGGCCGAGGTCATCGTGAGGCCCTGGCAATAGTTGAAATACGACATATCCATTCGCAGCGAGCCGTCGGGCTTGAGATCGATCAGCCGCTCCTTGATCAAATCGACGTATTTCGGCTCGCCATACGGCGCGAGGCCCATCAATTTGTACTCGCCCGAGTTCACCCGAAAGCCGCAGTAATACGTGAACGCCGAATACAACAGACCAAGCGAATGCGGAAATCGCAGCTCGGAAATCAGCTCAATCTGGTTGCCTTTGCCGCGGCCAATGCTCGCCGTTGCCCATTCGCCGACGCCATCGATCGTCAAGATCGCCGCCGATTCGAACGGCGATGGAAAAAACGCGCTGGCCGCATGCGATTCGTGGTGCTCCAGAAAAACGAATCGCTTTTTGTAACCCGGCAGTCGTTTCCGCATCTCCCGCGGCAGATGCAGCTTCTCGCGCAGCCAAACGGGCATCGCTTTGACAAACGACTGAAACCCTGCCGGGGCATAAGTGAGGTAGGTCTCCAGCAGCCGATCGAATTTCAGCAGCGGCTTGTCGTAAAAGCCAACATGGTCGAGCTCTGCCGGCGAGATGCCCGCTTCAGCCAGGCAATACTCAACGGCCTTTGCCGGAAACGAATCGTCGTGTTTCTTCCGCGTGAACCGCTCTTCCTGAGCGGCGGCGACAATCCGTCCGTCGATTACCAGCGCCGCCGCCGAATCGTGGTAATACGCCGAAATGCCCAGAATGGCTGTCATCTTACGAGCCATTGTCGCTTTTGGCTCGCGGCGCCGCAAACTGTATCCAATCCAATCGGATGCCCGAACAGGATTACTTCGAGACTGTCATGCCAAGGATCTCGACATTTTGATTTCCCGGCAGCGTGATGCTCCGGATCGATTTGGCGCTATTCAGCGCGAATGTATAGGAGGAAAGATTGAAAGGCCGATTATCGCGAAGGCCGGCGGACGTGTTGCGATACGGCATCGTGAGCGCGATCGATTCGCCCTTATAGTGCTGTGGTGTGTACCAGTCGCTCAGGCTTTGCGTGAAGGTCTGTGAGGTGCCGTCGGTATAGTGGACGGTGAATACTTGATTGGCTTGGTTGCCTTTGACCGCCGTGGCCAAAATGCTTAGCGACTTGTAATTGCCCGCGGGCAAGTTGATCGTTTGACTTTGTGCGGCCACAACGTTGGACTTTCCGACAGGGCCAGTTGTGAACGTCACGCCGCCAGTGTTGACCGACGAACCGACCAAGGTCGCGGACAAAGCCGCGGCGCCATTATCAAGGCCCCTCGAGAACTTCGCGCCGTCGGCCACGATTCCAACGCGGTTGTAAGCCGAGGCCAAATTGACGGCTTGGGAGCTGCCGGTAACCGGGGGGGGCGGATTGTTTTTTGGCGGCGGCTTCGAGGGAGGAGGTTGTTGTTTCGGCGGCGGCGTCTGAACCGCCTTCGGCGATAGCTCCAGCACAGTCATCGAGTAAGCCGGGAAGCGATAGCTGAAATTGTTGCCGCTAAGCGACAAGTTGGTCGTGAAGTTGCTCAGCTGCGAACTGCCGTCGGTGCTGTTCTTTTGGGCGTTGTCTTCGGCCTGGCCATATTGCCAGACTTGGGCTTTCGCGGCTGGCGAAAAACCGCTGAGTTGGAAGGAGCCGGTGGTCGTGGACGACGGGTTTTTGTTGATGACGAGCAGATCAAGATTGCCATTGGTCTGGCGGACGGCATAGGTGGTCAGGTTGGAGTCGTTGCTTGAGACCGAGACGACTTTGCCGCCGTCATGGACGATTTTGGAGAGCAGTTGCTCGGAGTAATACTGCGGGTAGGCGATGTTGGCGCCGGTAATCGGCGCAGGTCCAGGTCTCCCGAGCAGGCCCTGGTCGCCGCCAGTGCGCCAGCCATAGAGGCTGCTTGAATTATTGCCGGTGGGAAGATATTGATTGCGAAGATCCCAGAACATCGCGCCATTGTATGACGTTTGCAGCAGGCTGCCGAGCATGTCGGCGACGAACAGACCCTCGACGAGGCTGATGGACTGCTTGCCTGGAACGGACGGCACGGAATTGAATTCGGTGACGAGCAGTTCGACTTTGCTGCCGGCCGAGCCGAAGTATTGTTGCAGGAGCTGCTTTTCGGAATTCGAACGCGTCTTGAGATTGAACGGACTAGCTGGATCCGAAACCGAGTGCAAGAGCTGTGAATCGTTCTCGTGGCCGGCGCGGAACGGATAAATGTGATCGCTGAGAAAGCCGGGCGTGACTTGCTGGTCTTTGAGGGCTTGCAGGACAGCCGTGTTCCACTTTGCACCAGGATCGTCAATACAGACGCCGAGCGAGATCGTCGGATCGATTTTCTTGGCGAAATTGGCGAACGATTTGACGAATGTGGCGTAGCTCTTGGGATCGTGGGCCTTGCTTTTATCCCCGCCTTGGCCGTGATGATCGGTCTCCCACGAGCCGTAGACTTCGTTGCCAACTTCGTAGTAGTGGAAGTCAAACGGCTCGGTGTGGCCGAGCCGCATGTAGTTCAGCCCGTCGTCCTGAGCTAACGGAGCCGCGGCGCGGAGGCCGGCCCAATAGCCGGCGGTTTTCCAGTCCACGGCGGTCCACGAGTTCGTGGTCGTATTCCAGATTTGGCCCGTGCCGATGGGTGTCGTGTTGTCGATCGAGCCGTTCAAGTAGGCCAGCTCGGCAGCTCCTTCTTGCGGGCTACCGGAGCCATAGTCGAGCGTGACGAGGCCTCGGCCGTGGAGGGCATCGACGAAGCTCGCGATGCGGGGCACCGTGTCGGCATTGGTGTAAGCCGGCGGGTCGTTGAAGTGGGTGTAGTCGGTCACCGACCCGTTGGAGATGCGGAACATCTGCAGGCCGGCGGCGGCGACGAGGTCTTGGGTTTGCTGATTGCTGGCGTCGGCCCAAATGCTGACGTTGACGCCGAGCAGGTTTTCGGTCGTCGTGCGAACGACCTGATTGGCGTTCACGGAAACCGTGGCCATGAGTTGCCGCGGCTCAAGGGCCTCCAGCGATAACCGTCGCTTCTGGCGCTTCGCTCTCGGCGCGGCCGGCGCCGGCGCAGTCAGATCACGGAACTTTGAGAACAAAAAATCGAACATCGAGCTGCTCATCCAGGGTGTGACCCCAGTATTGGCAGCCGGTCGCGTGCTCGCAAATGTTTTTCGGTCTGGCGCGCCTGGTTGGGTTTTGACGGAAATGCGGCTGATCAATCTGCCGCATTTATGATGGCAAAAACTTTTCTATGCCTTGCCGTCAGGTTCGTCCGATACCTCGACGCTTTTCATCACATCGCCCTGCTTGATCGCATTGACGACGTCCTGGCCTTCGGTGACCTGGCCGAACACGGAATGCTTGCCGTCGAGCCAGGGAGTGGCGACGTGAGTGATGAAAAACTGCGAGCCGTTCGAATTCGGCCCGGAATTGGCCATCGAGAGGATGCCTGGGCCGCTGTGCTTGAGCGAGGGGTGGAACTCGTCGGCAAATTTATATCCAGGGCCGCCCGTGCCGGTTCCCTGCGGGCAGCCGGTTTGAACCATGAAGTTCTCGATAACGCGGTGGAACTTCAGGCCGTTGTAAAAACCCTGCTTCGCGAGCTTCTCGAAATTCGCGACGGTTTTGGGAGCTTTATCATCTTGCAATTTCACTTTGATTTTGCCGCGATTGGTATCGATGGTGGCGGTTTTCATTGGGGTGGTCCTGGAGTTCGAGTTGAGTGATCGCGGGTTCATTTTAGGGCGCAATGGGCTGTCGCCCCAGGCGGCAGTAGCGCTGGTTCGTGCATCGCCGCCACTTTGTCTTCGGGAAAATCAGCGCTGCACACGGCCGGAGGCGTTGCCGGAGAGGAGGGCGGTGATTTCGTCCTTCGTGACGTAGTTGAAGTCGCCTTGGATGGAGTGTTTGAGACAACTGGCGGCGACGGCGAAGGATATGGCTTTAGCGGGAGCGGCGAAGTCGGTGGAGTTGAGGGCGTAGAGTAGGCCGGCGGCGAAGGAGTCGCCAGCACCGACGCGATCGACGATGTTATGGATTTCGTAGGGCTGATAATTCTCGTTTTCGGCGAGTGGCGCGAAATGTGATGTTTTGTCCGCGGCGACGTAAAGCAAGCCGCCCCAGTTGTTGTGGTTGGCGGAGAGACTCTCGCGGAGCGTGATGGCGACGTGTTTGACGTTGGAGAATTGGCTGACGATTTGCTCGGCGACACTCGTATAAGCGGAGGCGTTGATTTTGCCGGCGGTGACATCGGAATGGGCGGCGTGAATGCCGAGGACGTCGGCGGCGTCTTCTTCGTTGGCGATGACCAGATCGACGAAGGGCAACAGTTCAGTCATTTTTTCGCGGGCCAGCGCGGCGGGCTTTTTCGCTTTTTCCCAGTTCCAGAGCTTTTTGCGGAAGTTCAGGTCGCAGGAGACGGTGACGCCGGCTTGTTTGGCTTGCTTGGCGAGCGCGAGGTTCGATCGGCAAGCAGCAGCGCTGATGGCGGGAGTGATGCCGGTGACATGGAGCCAATGCACGTCCTTGAGGGCCGCGGTGAAATCGAATTCGGCGGGTTCGGCGAGGCTGATGGCGCTGTGGGCGCGGTCATAAACGACGGTGGAACCGCGTTGGTTGGCGCCGCCTTCGACGAAATAGAGGCCGAGGCGGCCTTCTTTCCGCCAGAGCGTGTGGCTGGTATCGACGCCGAGGCCGCGGAGCGTTGCGATGAGCGCTTCGGCGATCGGTGTCTTTGGCAGCGCAGTCAAATACCGCGCCTCTTGCCCCAGTAGCGACAACGAGGCACAGACATTCGCTTCGCCGCCGCCCCACGTGACTTGAACCGCGCCGGGCAGAGCCTGCTGCCAGCGGAGGGAGCCAGGCGGAGCGATGCGGGCCATGATTTCGCCGAAGCCGAGGAACATAGGTGGAAGATTAAGTAGGTGAGTGGTGAATAGGTGAGTGGGTAGCGACGCGGCAGGGCGAGAGAAGGATTAAGAGTAGGAGTAAGATTATGAATGGGATTAGGAGTAAGAGAAAGAGTAAGAGAAGGATGGATCGCTGAGGATTTTGTGGTGACAGCGCGATGGGGCGTTGGTATTCTGGCGGCCTATGAATGCCAGCAAATCTGCTTCGCCGTCGCCGGACGAGCATCCTGAAATCAGTGCGGCTAACGCACGGGCGGGGCTCGTCCTGTTCTTCGTCTATCTCGCTTTCTACGGCGGCTTCATGGGCCTGGCAGCCTTTGCTCCGCAGGCGATGGGGCAGCCCGTGCTGGGAGGGGTGAATTTGGCCATTACTTACGGCCTGGCTTTGATTTTCGGCGCGCTGGTCGTCGCCGCGCTCTATATGGTCGCGTGTGCCCGCAACGCCCGGGTTTATGGCGAGCGGGAGAATGGCCAATGAACCCACAAGCGTCTTGGATCGCCATTGGCGTCTTTGCCTTTTTCGTCGCCCTCGTCCTGGGCACCAGTTTTTATTTGGGCAGGAAGGCTAAATCGGCCAGTGGCTACTACGCGGCGCATGGGCAGATCCCGTGGTTCGTCAATGGCGTGGCGTTCGCCGGCGATTATTTGTCCGCTGCGTCGTTTCTCGGCATCTGCGGGATGATTGCGTTTTATGGGTACGACGGGTTTTTGTATTCGATCGGGTTTCTGGCGGGCTGGATCGTTGCGCTGCTGGTCATTGCGGAGCCGCTGAAGCGCCTGGGTAAGTTCACGTTCGCCGATGCGCTGGATAGTCAGTTCAACAGCCGAGGGATCAAGCTGGCCGCGGCGGTGAGCACGCTGGTGGTGAGCATTTTCTATTTGATTCCGCAAATGGTCGGCGCGGGCTCGCTCGTGAAGCCGCTCCTGGGCCTTTCGCATTCGACGGGTGTCGTTACCGTCGGCGTTGTTGTGATTTTGATCGTCGTTACGGCTGGGATGGTTTCGACGACGTGGGTGCAATTTATTAAGGGCGGCATGCTGGTGATTTTCTGTGCCGCGTTGACGGTAATGATTCTCAATCGTGGTTTGTCGGTTCCGGTGGCTTCTGAATCACCGCGGTTTGGCGTCATCGAAAGCCTGCCGGATGGAAAAACGTCTACCGGACCGCTGGGTCCGATTTTGTATTTGAAAACATTGCAAGAGAGCACGATCGTCATGTGGACGACCGAAAAGGTCACGCAGAGCGACGGGACCACGCGGACGAATTACATTCCCAAATCGGTCCGCGGCAGCGAGTTGCTCGTTCCCGGCGGCAGCCCGACGTTTAAAGGCGTCCGCTCCGCCAAGTTGGGCGACAAACTGGACTTCCTCTCGCTCATGATCGCACTTTTCTGCGGCACTGCGTCGCTGCCGCATATTTTGATTCGTTATTACACAGTCAAGGACCAGGCTTCGGCGCGGAAAAGCACCGTAGTCGGCATTGCGAGCATCGGGTTCTTCTACATCCTCACGCTGTTCCTCGGACTGGGCGCGATGACCAGCGGCACACTCAATGTGACCGATTCCAATATGGCCGCGCCACTGTTGGCCCGTTCGTTCGGCGAGTTGCCGTTCGCGGTGATCTCGGCGATTGCCTTTACAACGGTTCTCGGCACGGTCAGCGGCCTGATCATGGCCGCCAGCGGCGCGGTGGCTCACGATTTGATGGCGAATTTCTTGCGGATCGAGATGAACGATCACAGTAAAGTCCGCGCAGGCAAAATCACGGCGGTGGTTGTGGGGCTAATCGCCATTTGGCTCGGAATCGTGTTTCAAAAGCTCAACGTTGGCTTTCTTGTCGGCTGGGCTTTCAACGTTGCCGCCTCCGCCAATTTGCCGTCGCTCGTGATGCTCCTTTTCTGGCGCGGCACGACGAAGCAAGGCATTACTGCTGCCATTTTCGTTGGCATGCTGGCTTCCCTCGGCTGGATTCTCCTTTCGCAACAATGCTACCGCGATGTGTATGGGCTGCCGCCGGAGCAGGCGATTGTTCCGTTCAGTCAGCCGGGGATTGTGACGATTCCGCTGGGGTTTGTGGTGCTGATTGGGGTGTCACTGCTTACCAGGCGGGAAACTAGCGGTTCCGCGGCGTAGAATGGAGCCAGGAGATGTGTTCATGGACTACCTGGTCGCTGATGAAGCCCTGCTCCAGAGGATGGTGCGAGCCGTGGAGAAAGTTCGTGATCGTCTGCGCCGCGCGGCGTCGGCGCTGGAAACAGGCGGCGTTCCCTATATCGTGGCTGGAGGAAACGCGGTAGCGGCTTGGGTCGCAACCATTGATGAAGCAGCCATTCGCAACACGCAAGACGTCGATATCATTATTCGCCGCGAGGATCTAGCCTCTGCCGTCAAAGCGATGGAAGCTGCGGGATTCGTCTACCGGCATGCAGCGGGCATCGATATGTTTCTCGACGGCCCAACCGCGAAGTTTCGCGACGCGGTTCACCTTCTGTTCGCGCATGAAAAAGTAAAGAAGGAATATGTCGAACCCGTTCCGGACGTGGATAAATCGTTCGTGGACAAAAGCGTGCGGTTTCTGCCGCTCGATTCGCTAGTCACAATGAAACTAACGTCATTTCGCGACAAAGATCGGACCCATCTTCGCGATTTGATCGATATTGGGCTTCTCGACGCCTCATGGCTAGACAAACTACAGCCTTTATTGGCCGAGCGGTTGAAGCAGTTACTTGATACGCCCGAAGGCTGACAATCACCGGCTCGCGAATCGTGTGGCCTGAGCCTCAATGTCGAGCCCCACCAATTCACTCCAAGCCGCCCGCAACCGCTGGCACACCGGTCCTGGCTTGCCATCGCCAATCGGCCGACCATTGAGCCGCGTGACCGACCAAACACAGGGCGATGTGCTGCAAAGAAGCACTTCGTCGGCCGCTGCAAATTCGGCAAGAGTTAAGGGACGGTGGAGAAATGGGATTTGTAGCTGCGTGGCCAATTCTTCGAGCACTGCGACGCTGACCCCGGGTAGAACCGCTTCGCGCGGCGGTGAAATGAGGCCTTCACTGGGGTTATAAATGACAACATTAGCCGTCGAGGCTTCGGTCACGAAGCCATCTTTGTCTAGCAACAGCGCCCGGGCACCCGGCACAGTCTCGCGGGCCTGTTTGTCGGCCAGATAATAGTGCATCCGGCTGCGGCACTTCAGCGCTCGTGGCCAACATTCGTCCGGCACTTGGACGATATCCGTAACAACCAGCGAATCGCCGGTTCGATATTTGTCCGCCCACTGACCGAACGACAACGGCTGCGTATGGACGCACACGGTTGGTCCGGACTGTTTCGCCACCGCGGAATAGGCGGCTGACATGCCAGGTGTGACAAAAATCGTGGCCCCCAGATCATCGTCCGCATCAATCAGCCGCCGATTTCGCTCCACCAACTCCGTCGCAATTCGCCCCAGTTCGTGTAGCGATTGACTGGGTCGCAGCCCGACGATTTCCAACGAGTGCGCCAACCGTTCCAGATGCATTTCCAGCCGAAACAGCTTGCCGCGAAATGTTCGCAACTGCTCCGCGACGGTCACGCCTTGGACGAAACCGGCATCGAAGATTCCCACACTGGCCCGCGACAACGGCAGATACTCGCCATTTAAAAAAGCGGTCGGCTCAGCAGCAGTGTTCGTTGATCCCGGCATTGAAAGAATTCAGGCGGCACGATTTCGGTTCTGCACGTACTTTACATCCACTCCATCATTCCAGCGAGGCGGCGCTTAGCTGCGCGGCGGATTCAGCTCCCACGTGCCATCTCCCGTCAATTCCAGCCGCTGGGGATGATACCTGGCCAGCGACTCATGATGGCTGACGCTGATCAAGGTCGTATTTGTCTCGCAGAGCAGGCGATAAAGATGTTCCTCATTCTGCGGGTCGAGGGCACTGGTCGCCTCGTCAAGAATTGCATAGGCCGGGTGGCCCAGCAGCACCCGCGCGACCGCCAGCCGCTGCTGCTCGCCGACGGAAAGCACCTTTTCCCAATCGGCCTCGGCATCGAGGCCGCCGAACTGATCAGCGAGCTGCGGAAGGTTGACGCGCTTGAGAGTGTCCAGCAACTCTTGGTCGGAGTGACGGATGTGCATATAGGGATAGAGCAGCTGGCTGCGGAGTGAACCGAGAATCATGTAGGGTGTTTGCGGCAAAAACAGCAATCGATCAAGTCGCGGGCGGATGATCTTACCGCTACCTGTCGTCCACAAACCCGCGATCGTTCTGAGCAGCGAGCTTTTGCCGCTGCCGCTCGGTCCCATGATGATCAGGCTCTGGCCCGGCGGAATGTCGAGCGACAAATCACGCGCGACCCAGCGATTCATGTCGGGAGTGTGCAGCGACACATGTTGCAGCGAAATTTGCCGACCGGAAACAATCGTGATCTTTTCCACAGGGTGTTTGCCGTTCCGACCGCCGTACAAAAACTTCACGAAGGTGTTAAGACGCTCGACTCCCGCCGCGAACCGGCTGACCTCGTCGAATTTATCGACGATAATGGCCAGCGCGTTCAGGATCGCGGTGAACGCGCCCGCGGCTTGAATTGCCCGACCGACCTCCAACTCGCCGGAGATAACCCGCGAGGCGATGATCGTGCTCGGGATGACAATCGTCAAAAAACTGTAGGCGTACTGAAAGACGTTCAAGCCCAACTGCCAATTGATGAGCTTGATGTAGTTGTTAAACACCGCGTCGAACCGCTGGCTCACCTGGGCCCGCTCTTTATTCTCGCCGCGATAGAGGGCGATCGGCTCCGCGTTTTCGCGAATGCGCACCAGGCCGAAGCGGAAATCGGCCTCCCGCTTGAGCTGCAGAAAATTCAGCCCCATGAGCACGCGCCCAAAGAGCAGCGTCGTTACCAGCGTTCCGACGACCGCATAAATGATGAGAAAAAAGACCAGCGCTCTGGAGATGTTCCAGAGCACGCCACAGAACGCGATGAGTTGGATCACGGAGCCAACGAAGATGAGCAGAAAGTAGAGCGACTTCTGCGTGAACGTGTTGACGTCTTCGGCGATGCGCTGGTCGGGATTGTCGATTTTTTCATGCGAAGAGAGCTCGTAATAGGCTCGGTCCTTGAAGTAGCCCTTCAAGAGTCGCGTCGTTAGCCATCGCCGCCAAAAGATTCCCAGCCGATCGCGAACGTAATAATAGAGCGCATAGATCGGCACGCTCGCCACGAGCAGGATCAGGCATTGATAAATCGACCGCCAAAAGCGCGGGGCGTCCTTGGCAGCGAGCGCGGAGGTGAATTCACCGGACTGCTGGTTGAAGAGAACGTTCGACGCGCTTTCGCCCAGCAAAAGCAGAATTAAAACGACCAAAAGGCCGCGCGCCGTCCACCGCTCTTCCGAAAACCAATAAGGAAACGCGATGGCGCCAAACCGGCTCCATAATCGCGAGCGCCAGCGGACCATACATTGCCTTGTTGCCAGCCGTGACCGCGTTTTGCCTCCCCACACGCGCCATCACGGCATCGCCTGTTGCTTATGACGAATGCCGAAAATCGACGGCATGCTGGAGATGCGAATGTCGTGCCGCTGCGCCGCGGGCTCGCCGGAACGCACTTTTCCCGGATTGGAGAACAGCCGGAGTTCGTCCCTTCTGGCCGTTTTTCGTGCGAGTGTGTCAGAATAAGGCCGTGGGTCATATGCCGTTGAAAAAGCTTTGGGGCGGCCGCTGGTAAGGCAATTCGATCGAATCGGACGCTTTCTTGCTGGTGAAAAGACAGGCGAAATTGGCCATGCAAATCGAACACATTTTGGAGACGTGTCTGTACGTCGACGACCTGGCAAAAGCCGAGCGGTTTTATCACGAGGTCCTCGGCCTGACTGTCGAAAGCCGGCAGGAGGGGCGGCATGTCTTCTTCCACTGCGGCCAGCGAATGCTGCTGCTGTTCAATCCGCTGGCCAGCCGCCACTCGACCGACCATTTTCCAGGTCACGGCTCATTCGGTCCGGGCCATGTGGCCTTTGCCGTCCGCGCGGTGGACATGCCCGCTTGGCTCGATCAGCTAAAAGCTAATCACGTCGAAGTCGAAAAAGCCATTGAGTGGCCGCAAGGTGGCCGCAGCGTCTATTTCCGCGACCCTGCCGGCAACAGCCTGGAGCTTGCCACGCCACAAATCTGGGGCATCAGCGAAGCGACGTTGTAACCGGGGAGTTAGGTGTTAGGGCGTACCCGCTGTTCCCTGTCCCCTGTCTCCTGTTCCATGCTCCTTTACTGGCACCCTTACCTGCACGTCGTCGCCTTCTATCTGCACTTCAAAGGCATCGATCTTGATTTTCGGGTTATCGCACCACTTGCCATCGTGAATGCAAAACCGCCAGGCATGCCAGGGGCAAGTCACGATGCCGGCTTCTAAATAGCCGCCGGCCAGCGATGCCCCCATGTGCGGGCAAAAGTCGTCGATGGCCGAGAATTTCCCGCCTTCGTTGAACACGGCAACCATCCGGCCGTTGACAGCAAATGCCTGTCCTTGACCTTCCGCAATGTCGCTTACCTTTGCGACCGTGACAAAATCGCTCATCTGGCAGCAATTCTCCGCCTAAAAGTTTCTTCTCGTACCCTTAATCGTTCTCTCAATCTAATTCATAATCTTAATCGTCATTGAGATTTTGCTCTGCCCCTGCCCTGAAGGTTCTGTGACTACTTCAACCCAAAACTCGTCGCCGCCGAACGTGTCGCTGACTGATCTGCAGGCGCTGATCCGCAAAATGTATTTCGAAAAGGACCAGGCTCGCGGCGTCGAAGCCACGTTTCTGTGGCTCATCGAAGAAATTGGCGAGCTCGCCACGTCCCTTCGCAGCGGAACCCACGACGAACGCCTCGGCGAATTCGCCGACGTGCTGGCCTGGCTCGCCACGATCGCCAACGTCGCCGGCGTCGATCTTTCCGAGGCGGTCGCTAAAAAATACGGCAGCGGCTGTCCCGGCTGCGGCAACTTCGTCTGCACTTGTCCCAATAGCGAGAAGCCGTAACTGGCCTCTCCGAACCGAATGCCGTAATGTCCCGTAAAGCCACCGGGTTGTTTCATTTTACCCTGCTGCACATCCCAGCCATGTTTTTAGGTCGTTTCCTGGCAATTGCGATGTGCTTGTGGCTGGCGCTCGAGCCGCCGCTGGTGTCGAAGGCGGACCAGTCCGCCGATTTATTAACGCTCAAGGATGCCAAAGTCGGCTTCGGCGGCAAGTTCAAGGCCGGCTTCTGGCAGCCGGTGTCGCTGACGCTCGTTGCTGGTTCAGCCGGGGCGCGCGGACAGCTGGAGTTGGTGGTTGCGGACGGCGATCAGACCCCGGCCGTCTTTCTCGACGCTGAGCGAGGTTCAATCGATCTCGCCGCGGGCGGCGAGAAGACGATCCTGCTGTATTGCAAAAGCGGTCCGGCGGCCGCTGCGATCACAGCCCGGCTCGTGGACAATAGCAAGGTCGTCTGGTCTCAAGAACTCGAAGGCAGCCGACCGCTGCTGCGCTCGACGCAAGAATTCATCGTGGGTCTGGGGGCACCGGCTGGGTTGGAGGCCGCTCTCGTTACGATTCGACGGCAGGCCGAAACAAAACTCGCGGTATCACGGGTCGCATCTGCTGCCCAATTACCCGACCGCTGGTTCGGTTACGATGGCGTCGATCAACTTTTCATTGCGACCAGCGACAAAGCTATGCTCGATTCGCTGAGCGCAGATCAGCAGGAAGCCATCGTCGATTGGGTGCTGCTCGGTGGCCGGCTGATTCTCTGTGCCGGTCGGAATGGCGAGGCACTCGCTGCGACCACAAGTGCGTTCTCCAAACTCATTCCCGGCGAGTTCGTCGAAATCGAGCCCCTTCGCGACCGCAGCGGACTGGAGAATTTTACCAAATCCGAATTGCCGTTTGACGATCCGAATTTTCAGCGCAACAGGCCGTATGTCACGCGGCTGAAAAACATTCGCGGCGAGGTCATGCTCGACGAAATTAGTTCCGCGAGCGGCCGGCCGCTCGCGATCCATGCCCCAGCCGGCCTTGGTCAGATTACCTTTGTCGCTTTCGATCTCGATCATCCGGCTTTCGAGACTTGGAAAGGCCGACCGCGGCTAATCGCGGCACTGTTACAAGCCAGCAGCGCCAGCCGGGAGCCAACCGGCCGCCCAGCTCACTCCGGCATCAAACAACTCGGCTACGAAGACCTGATCGGCCAGCTGCGCGTCGCCCTCGATCAATTTGGCGGCGTCTCACTCGTCAATTTCACGACAGTCGCGGTCCTCACACTTATCTATTTATTGATCATCGGCCCCGGTGATTATTTGCTCCTTTCGCGACTGAATCTCCCGCGGCAAATCACCTGGCTCACGTTCCCGGTCGTCGCCGCCGGCATGATTGGCATCACGGCAGTTCTTGGCAACCAATTTCACGGCCACCGCGTGCGTCTCAACCAGGCCGAAATCGTTGATATCGACCTGGCACAGCATGTCACTCGCGGCACCGCTTGGATCAATCTTTATAGTCCCACGACGAACCGCTTCGATCTTTCGCTGCATGTGCAGGCGCCCCCCAAAGTTGCAACGCCATTCGGCGGCGGTTGCCTCGCCTGGCAAGGACTGCCTGGCGATGCTCTCGGCGGCCTCGAATCGCGTCAGCCGGCACTCGCCCAGCATCATGAGTATTCGCTTTCGTCACCGACAGCCGGGGTTTTTCCGCAAATTCAGTCGTTGACGCTCGAAGAATCTTCCTCGAAATGCCTTGCTGCGTGCTGGTGGGCTAAAAATGAGCTCCCGGCAGAAACGAAGCTTACCGTCGATCGCTACGGACTTCTGGCGGGTGAGTTTCAGCAGCCGCTCAATATCACACTCACCGAATGTCTTCTCGCTCAGGGAGAAAAACTCTACCGTCTGGGCACGCTTGCCCGCGGCCAACGAGTGGTGATTGCCGAGCAAGCGCCCCTGAATCTCGAAGCCCGCCTGACGCAGCGCCGCGTCGAGCAGACGAAAGATGTCTCGACGCCCTGGGAGCAAGACTCCGTTGACATCCCGCGGATTATGCAGATGCTCATGTTTCACGAAGCGGCGCGGGGGTCGAACTATACTGGGCTGACGCACCGCTATCAGCCGCAAATTGACCTTTCGGAGCATATCCGCCTCGGCCAAGCAGTTCTCGTCGGCCGCGCCGAAACGCCAGGCACCGAGCTTCGCCGCGATTCGACTTCCCCACTTGTCGATTCTCAGCAACTCACTCACTGGACCTACTTCCGCATCATCCTCCCTGTAAGCGCCGCAGCCCCGAGCCCCGAGCCCCGAGCCCCGAGCCCCTCTCTCGCCCCGTGATCCGCACCCACAACCTCACAAAAAAATACGGCGACCAATTCGCTATTCAGGCCATCGAGCTCGATTTGGCCGCGGGGGATCTTTTTGGCTTCATCGGTCCCAACGGCGCGGGCAAGACGACCACGATGAAGATCCTGGCCACGCTGCTCGACCCGACATACGGCGAGGGCTACGTCTGCGGCCACTCGATCTATCGCGATCCCAAGGAAATCCGCCGCCTCGTCGGCTACATGCCCGATTTCTTCGGCGTGTATGACGACATGAAAGTCATCGAGTATCTCGAGTTTTTCGCCGCCGCCTATCGCATCAACGGCACGAAGCGACGGCAAGTTTGCAATGAAAAGCTCGATCTGGTCGATCTGGCGTTTAAGCGCGACGCCTACGCCAATACGCTCAGCCGCGGACAGACGCAGCGGCTGGGTCTGGCCCGCGTGCTGCTCCACGAGCCGCAAGTTCTGCTGCTCGACGAACCGCTCTCCGGCCTGGATCCTCGCGCCCGTATCGAAATGCGAGCCGTCCTCCGCCGCCTCGGCCAGCAGGGCAAAACGATCATGGTCTCCAGTCACATCCTGCCCGAACTGGCCGACATGTGTAACAAGGTCGGCCTCATCGATAAAGGCGTGATGGACGTGAACGACACCGTCATCGAAGTGCTTCGCCGTGTCCGCGAACGCATCCGGCTGCACATTGGCGTCACGGGCAGCCTAGACGCGGCCGCGAAGCTTCTTGAGCAAAGCGATCTGGTCGAAACGGTTGCCGTCAATCACGACCAGCTCATGGTGACGCTCAAAAAAGGCATTGAAGACTACACCGATCTCTCACCGCTGCTCATCCAAGCGGGCCACAAGATCAAACTTTTTCGCGAAGAAGAAATCAATCTCGAATCGGCGTTCATGGCGCTGACGAAGGGCCTCGGCCAGCGGGTCTAGATGTTTATTCCCCTTCGGCTGGCGGCGGGGCGAAGCCGCGGCGGATGGTGTGCTCGGTGATGGTGCGGGGGATGACAAATTGGAGCAGGTAATCGCGGGAACCGGCTTTGCTGCCGATGCCGGACATTTTGAATCCGCCGAAGGGCTGGCGATTGACGAGAGCGCCAGTGATGGAGCGGTTGAGATAGAGATTGCCGACCATGAATTCGCGGCGGGCGCGGTCGAGCGCGGCGGGACTGCGGCTGTAGATACCGCCGGTGAGGGCATAGTCGGTGCCGTTGGCGATTTTTAGAGCTTCGTTGAGATCGGCGGCGCGGATGACCGCCAGAACTGGACCAAAAATCTCTTCCTGGGCGATGCGGGCATTTGGCGAAATGTCGGCGAAGATGTGAGGGCCGATGTACCAGCCTTTCTCGGCGAGCGAGCCGATATCCGAGCCCAGAGCGATACGGCCTTCGGTCTTGCCGATCTCGATGTACTGCTTGATCCGCTGAAATGACTCGCCATCGATGACGGGACCGACGCTGGTTGAAGGATCTTCGGCCGGGCCAATTTTTAAGCTTTTCGTCGCTTCGACGAGCCGCTTGAGGAACGGCTCATAGACATCGCCGACGACGATGGCGCGACTGCAAGCGGAGCATTTTTGGCCTTGATAGCCGAAGGCGCTTTTGACGACGCCGGAGACGGCTTCATCGAGGTCGGCATCGCTATCGATGATAATGGCGTTCTTGCCGCCCATTTCGGCGATAACACGTTTGACATTGACGACGCATTTGCCCTTAGAGACTTCCGCGGCCTTTGCGTTTATGGAGAGGCCAACGGCACGGGAGCCGGTGAAGGCGATGAGGGCCACGTCGGGATGTTCGACGAGGCCAGCGCCGACGACTTCGCCGCGGCCGGGAAGATAGTTCAGGACGCCGGCAGGGAGTTCGACTTCGCGAAAGATGTCCATCAATTGGGCGGCGATAACCGAGGACTGCTCGGCCGGCTTCATCACGACGGTGTTGCCCGTGGCCAGCGCGGCGACGGACATGCCGGTAAGAATCGCCAGGGGAAAATTCCAGGGAGCGATGACGCCGACGACACCGCGGGGCAAATGATCGAAGCGATTTTCCTCGCCCGGAGCATCGACGCCTTGCTGGCCTTGCATTTGGAACGCTTCGGCGGCGTAGAACTCACAGAAGTCGATCGCTTCATCGACGTCGGCAGTCGCTTCCCGCCACTCTTTGCCGCATTCATAGACTTCGATGGCAGCGAGCTCAAACAGGCGCGCACGCATTACAGCGGCGACTTTGCGGAGGTAGCGCCCGCGGCCGGCGGCGCCGAGAGAGTGCCAGTCGGGCAGTGCGGCCTTAGCGGCGACGACCGCGTGGTGTACGTGCTCTTCTTCTGCCATGGCGAAGGTGCCAACGATTTGATTTTTGTCAGCCGGGTTAGTCGATTCGCCGCGCTGCGGAGTCTGGATGTCGTTACCGCCGATGACAAGCGGGAAGTGACGGCCGAATTGGGAGCGGACGCTGGCGAGGGCCATTCGCATGGCCTCGCGGTTTTCGGGGATCGCAAAATCGACGGGAGGTTGGTTTTTGAAGGCGTCCATAGGTTCGTGGGGCAGGCTTCCAGCCTGTCGTGAAGGTATGGCAGGCAAGATGCCTGCCCCACTGGCGGGATTCTGGAGCAGCTTGTCGGGTGAAATATTTTCGATGAAGCCGGCGCGGAGAAACGAGTCGTTGGAGGTGTTTTCGAGGAGGCGGCGAACGAGATACGCCATGCCGGGAATCAGCTCGCCGTAAGGCATATACACGCGAAGCCGCTGGCCGCGACGGACGAGGGCGTCTTTTTCGGCATCGGCCATGCCATAGAGCATTTGCAGTTCGAGTGCCGATTGCGGCAGCTCGAGGATTTGCGCAGTGGCGATGCCATGAGCGAGCGAGCGGATGTTGTGAGAGCCGAGCGCGGGGCGCAGGTGGGCCGTGTTTTGGAGCAAAAACCGCGTGCAGCGCTCGAAATTGGCGTCGCTTTGCCACTTTTGCTGAAAGACGGGGACCGGCCAGCCGTTGGAGCGGGCCCTGATCGTTTCGTAATCCCAATAAGCCCCTTTGACGAGGCGGACCCAGACGGGTGTGCCCCGACTTTGGGCCCAATCGCGAAGGGCGAGGAGATCGCGCTCGGTGTCCGTCAGATAACACTGCAGGACAATGCCGATGTTCGGCCAATCACGAAATTGGGGCTCGCTGAGAATCGCTTTGAAGATTTCGAGCGTGAGGGCCTTCTTGTCGTACGACTCCATATCGACGTTGATGAACGCCTGGAGTCGCTGGGCAGTGCGGAACAGCTCGCGCAGGCGAGAGCCAACGCGGCGCGCGGTGCCGTCAGGATCGATGGCGTCGAACCGGCTGTCGAGGGCCGATAATTTGATGGACAAATTGAGGCGCGGAATCGGACCGCGGTCGTCGGCATCGATTTGTGAATCCGCCGGCCAGGTTTTGACTTGCGGCGCGATCGATTCGAGCAGCTCGAGGTAGGCTCGAAAATGCTGCTCGGCTTCGGCCTCGGCAATGACCGCTTCGCCGAGAATGTCGAGCGTAAAGGCGCGATGCAGCCCTCGCTCACGGCGGGCGGCGCCCACAACCTGCGGGACATTTTCCCCGGCGATGAATTTTTTCGCGAAATCGGTAGCGCCAATGCGCGCTGCGCGGGCAACCGCCGCCCGCGTGAACGGCAATCGACGGGCGACCCCGAGCGACACATTCAGGCTCTCAGGCAATTTGTCGCGCACGAGGTCCAAATACTCGTGCAGGTGCCGCATCACCGCGTCGGATGACCTGAGCATCGGCAGGACATCGACGAAGCGGAAGAGCTGCACCTTGAGCTGCTCATCGTGCATCGACCACGCCAAAAGACGGTCGTCCCACCACTTCCGCTGCCAAATGTGCGGCTTGCCATGATCGAGATTCGCAAAGATTTGACGGCCGATGGTCTGCGTTAGCACCTCGATCGCCGCAAGCTGGTTGCGCGGGAGATCATCGAACGCGGCGACTGTCGGCGGAATTGCTTCCTGCATGACGCAATTCTACGCGCCGAGGCAATTCTGGAGCATGCGAACTGTAAGGATCCGCTCGATTAAACAGGACAGGCAGACGCCTATCCTATGCTCCGAACCACTTCTGCAGCATACGGAGGGTCGTGGCACGGCCGGCGCGGCCGATGGAAGTGGTGAGGGGAATCTTTTTGGGACAGACGGCGACGCAGTTTTGGGCGTTGCCGCAATCTTGAATGCCGCCTTCGGCCATGAGGGCGTCGAGCCGCTCGGGGGCGTTGTTCTGGCCCGTGGGATTGCGGTTGAAGAGTACGACCTGGCTGATGGCGTGGGCACCGACGAAAGCGTGGTCGTAGGCGGCGGCTTTGCGTTTGGCGAAGGCGTCGTCGGTTTCGCCGGCGAGCTTCTCCAGCTCGATCTTGAGGTATTGCGGGCAGGCTTCGAGGCAGCAGCCGCAGCTCATGCACTCGGAAAGCGGATACATCGCTTCCTGGGCTTCCTGCGAAATTCGGGGGCCGGCGCCCTGGTCGTAATAACCGTCGGCGGGAATCCAGGCTTTGACTTTTTCGAGCGCTCGAAAGAGGCGGGAGCGATCGACGCACAGGTCGCGAATAACCGGGAATTTGCTCATCGGCGCCAGCTCGATCTCGCCAGGCCGGTCGTCGAGTAGCCGATCGACGAGGGCTGAGCACGATTGACGGACTTTGCCGTTGATGACCATCGTGCAAGCGCCGCAAACTTCTTCCAGGCAGTTGCAATCCCAGGCGACGGGGGCAACCTTGTGACCGTCGGCAGTTGTCGCTTTGGCCGCGATCCGCTGCAGGACGCTGATGACGTTCATCTCCGACTCATACGCCACGACGTGCCGCTCCCAATAGCTTTCCTGGCCCGGGCCGTCCTGGCGGAGGATGCGGACTTCGAACGAAGTCGGGTGAGCGGCGGGGCCGTCCGAACCATTATCAGAATGGGAATCGTGATTCATTATTCGAAGCACCAAATTTCAAGCATCAAATCACAAACAAATTCCAATCATAAAATCCAAATGAACAAATACTTCATTTGAGCATTCGAATTTCGGATTTGTTTGGTGCTTGCTGCTTGTTGCTTGTGGTTTTGTTTCCTAATGGGTCGCAGCCGCCAACTTGCCGGCGATGGGGCTGCCGTTACCGTTGGCGTCGGCATCGGCTTTTCGTTTGGCGGCTCGTTCGTTCCAGACTTTTTCGATATCTTCCGCGCCGACCAGCCCATAGAGCCGCGGTCGAGCCGGAATCAGCGTCGTATCGACGTCTTCGTAGGTGATTTCGACGTCGTCGCCGGTCCACTGGGCGATCGATGATTTAAGGAATTTTGCATTGTTGGCCTCGAACCGGTCGCACCATTCCTCGGCTTCCCTGTGGCGCGAGGCGGCGTCGGTCGATTTGAGCGAGGCGAAGGCGAAGGCGGGCTTGTAGTGGGCGCCGCGGCATTCGTCGCGCTGCAGCGCACCTTTGAGGATCGCGAAGGCGATCGGAAACATGTCGAGCAGGGCCTTGGTGAAGACGACGTTCTGATTCGTCCAGTTGCCGGAGTCGGACAGCGAGCATTTTTTCGCGCGGTCGTAGAGCTCGTGGACTGTTTCGAGGCCTTGCTGAAGCTGATCATTGCGGCGGACGACCGTCGCGACCTTCGTCATCACGTCACCGAGTTCTTGATGAATTAGATACGGGTTTTCGCTGCCGCCACTCTGGCCTGCAGAAACACTGCGCTTGAGCAGCGCGTCGTGCCGCGATTGATGCTGCTTTCGCGCTTGCTCGAACAAGCTTGACGGCAATTCGCTGGCCGCCTGTTTTTGGCCTTTGAGCAGCGTCTCAAGACCCGGCGCCGTGATCAGGCCGCTGAAGATGCACGACAAGAGTGAGTTAGCCCCCAGGCGGTTGGCTCCGTGGTATTGATAATCGCATTCACCGATCGCATACAAATTCGGAATGCTGGTGACTTGATTTTTGGGTGAGCCAACTTGCAGACCGCCATCAGCGCTGCGGGCATAATCGCACCACAGGCCGCCCATCGAGTAATGGACGGCCGGGAAGATTTTCATCGGTGTCGAGCGCGGATCGACGCCTTGGAATTTTTCGTAAATCTCCAAGATGCCGCCGAGCTTGCGATCGAGCTCGTGCCGCGGAATGTGCGTCAGGTCGAGATAGACGCACTGACGGTCTTTTTCGACGCTCAGCCCCTCGTTGACGCAGATATCGAAGATTTCGCGCGTCGCAATGTCGCGCGGAACGAGATTTTTGTACTTGGGATAGCGCTCTTCCAGGAAGTAATAGCGCTCGCCTTCCGGAATCGTCAACGGATCGCGGGGGTCTTGCGGCTTGCGCGGCACCCAGACGCGGCCGCCTTCGCCACGGGCCGATTCGCTCATCAGCCGCAGTTTGTCTGCGCCGGGAATCGCCGTCGGATGGACCTGAATGAACTCGGCATTGCCATATTTCGCGCCGACCTGAAAACAACGGCTGGCAGCGGCGCCGTTACAGGCCATGGACATGGTCGAGCGGCCGTAGATCACACCGGGGCCACCGCTGGCGACGATCACCGCGTCAGCCGGGAAGGCCCGAATTTCCATCGAAACGAGGTCTTGCCCGACGACACCACGGCATACGCCGTTGTCATTGAGGATTGGCCCGAGAAAGTCCCAGAACTCGAACTTGCGGACTTTGCCTTCGCTGGTCCAGCGGCGGACTTGTTCGTCGAGGGAATAGAGCAGTTGCTGGCCGGTCGTCGCACCGGCGAAGGCGGTTCGCTTGAATAGCGTGCCGCCGAACCGGCGACGATCCAGAAAGCCTTCGGGCGTGCGGTTGAACGTCACGCCCAGGCGATCCATCAGTTCGATGATCTTTGGCCCCCAAAAGGCCATTTCTTTCACCGGTGGTTGGTGCTGCAGAAAATCGCCGCCATAGACGGTGTCGTCGAAGTGCAGCCACTCCTCGTCGCCTTGCTGCCGCGTCAAGTCGTTGACGCTGTTGATGCCCCCCTGGGCGCAGACGCTGTGCGAGCGTTTAACGGGCACGAGGCTCATCAGATCGACGTCGATGCCAAGCTCGGCCAGCTTCATCGCCGCCGCCAGGCCCGCAAGACCGCCGCCGACAATCAATACGCGTTGTTTTGCCATTTCTTTACTCGTTCGCCGCTCTGCTTACTCGCCGCTCTGCTTACTCACCACTCACGCCACTCGTGGGCACCGCCGCCGTTTCTTGGGGCTTATCTGAGTCATCAGCCTGCGGATGCGCCAGCTTGTGTTCGTTCGGGGCGATTTCTTTCGACGCGACTTTGGCGTCGTACATCGCCTGTTCAACTTCTTGGGCTTTTTTAATATCGACGCCGAAAGCAAATCCACCGAGAGCGCCCATGCTGACCGCGGCCAAACCCAGGCCGAACACCAGACACGCTGTCGTCGCCCATTGCTGGGCCCGCGGCGTGACCCAGATGCCCCAAGTGATGCCGAAGGTCCAAATGCCGTTGGCCAGATGAAACACGCAGCTCAAGACGCCAATTGCATACAAGATCGGCACGATCAGCGAAATCTGCATCGCCTTGGCTGCCGAGCTGGCCGCGTTGTAGGGCCGGAACATGGCCCCATCGAGCGGCTCCGCGACCCCCTTTTCCCACCACTCGGCATGCAGCCAGCCGCGCATGTGGAAGACGTGCCACATGATGAAGACGAAGGCGATCATTCCGGTTGCCCGCTGCAGCGTATAGCGGATGTTGCTCGATGTTTTGTAGGTGCTGGAGTTTGGCAGTGCTCCGCGGACGATCAGCACGCCGTAGATCGCATGATAGAGGAGCGGCAGAAAGATGAAGACCCACTCCACGACCGGCAGGGCCGCGCCGAGGCTGTGAATCTGATAGACGTTGCGTTGAAATGCGGCCGGGCTATCGAGCACGCTGGCGTTGGTCAGCAGATGCACGACCATATACGCGCCGACCGGCACGATGCCCGACAGTGAGTGCAGCCGGCGGAGGAGGAATTCGTTCCGCTCCCAGAAGGTCCCCTGCGGCGCGGCCGACGGCAATTCGTTCACAGCAGCCCTTTCGTGGCAATTCGAGAATGTGGCGGCAGTTGTCGTCGCCGCCCAAAAGAAAGTATAGAAGTCGGGCCAATGGTCACAACGGGGCTTAGGGGCAACGGGGCTTGTAGCCGCGCGGCAGCCTGAAACAATCATCGTAGCCATCACGCTCCGCGTGATGAGCCCTTCAAAACGGCTCCGCTGTAGGATTTTCCCATGCGCTTTGCGATATGCAACGAGACATTTCAGGACTGGCCGTTTGACAAGGCGTTTCCGTTTGCGGCCGAGCTGGGCTACACGGGGCTGGAAATCGCCCCGTTTACGATCAACACGAATGCTTACGAGATCACGCCGCAAAAACGGGTGGAAGTTCGCCGCCAGGCCGACGACGCGAACCTGGAGATCATCGGACTGCACTGGCTATTGGCCAAATCGACCGGATATTACTTAACGACGCCGGATAACGTTGTTCGTAATAAAACGGCCGACTATATCGCTGAGCTCGCCCGCATTTGCCGCGATCTCGGTGGACACTTGATGGTCTTAGGCTCGCCGGCGCAGCGAAATTTACTGCCCGGCGTAACGCATGAGCAGGCGATGGAGCTGGCGGCGGATTGTCTCAAGCAGGCGATGCCGACGCTGGAAGACTGTGGCGTGACGCTCGCCGTTGAGCCGCTGGGGCCGAAGGATGGCAATTTCTTGCTCACCGCCGATCTCGGCCGGCAGCTTTGCGAGATGGTCGGGTCGCCGAATTGCCGGCTGCACCTGGATTGCAAGGCAATGGCGACCGAGTCAAAGCCCATTCCCCAGATCATTCGCGAAAACGCCCGCGTCATGGCCCATTTTCACGCCAACGATCCGAACATGCGCGGGCCTGGGATGGGCGATCTCGACTTCATTCCCATTTTTCAAGCCCTGGTGGATGTGGATTATCGCGGCTGGGTTTCCGTTGAGGTTTTCGACTACGCGCCGGGTGTCGAATCCCTGGCTCGTGAAAGCATTGAGTACATGCAGAATTGTTTGACGCGTTTGTAGCCGTCACACTACGTCTAAGTAGCCATCACGCTCCGCGTGATGAGCCCGGCCATTGGGTTTGAAGTTGCCTCGCAAATCTTGGCACGTCACGCCGAGCGTGACGGCTACTTGGCAAGTATTTACAATCTTGGCATGTCCAGCCCTTTTCCGATTCAAGCATTCGATCGCAAATCAGAGTTTCTAATTACTCAACGGCGGCTGCCACACTGGTCCCAGGCCGGGACACTGACATTCATCACCTGGCGCACCAACGATTCGATTCCCGCTTCGGTATTGGCGGAATGGCGTAAAGCACGCTGTCGCTGGCTGGTTTCGCATGAGATCGATCCGGACGATAAGAAGTGGCGCGAGCAATTAGCCATGTTGCCTCAAAAGCAGCAACAAGACTTCCATCGTTACTTCTCAGATCGCTGGCAGGATGAATTAGATTCCGGGCATGGTGAATGCCTCCTGCGAAAGCCGGAACTGGCCCAAATCGTCGCCAATAGCTTCGCCCACTTCGATGGCACTCGGTATGTGCTTACCGATTTCATCATCATGCCTAACCATGTGCACTTGCTCGCCGCGTTTGAAGACGAACTGACAATGTTAGCGCAGTGTGAATCGTGGAAGCATTTCACAGCCCGTGCGATCAACAAGCTCGTCGGCCGGAAGGGCCGTTTTTGGGAGCAAGACGGATTCGATCATCTGATTCGTTCGGATGAGTCGTTTGGCTATTATCGCGGTTATATCGCCGACAACCCGAAGAAGGCTAACCTCGCCAGGGGTGAATTCATCCACTTTAGTAAGCCAATTCAGTAACCGCGGCCGCTACGATCTGTAGCCATCACGCTCCGCGTGATGAAGCCCGGCTAATGGGTTGAAGTTATTTCGCAAATCCGGGCACGTCACGCGGAGCGTGACGGCTACTTATGATCCTTTCATTGCGTAACGCGAACTGGCGCGGGACAATCGTTTGAGTCATCCGGAAGGACATTTCAGCGGATACCTTGCTATGCGGCGACGCAACTTTATTCAGGCGGCTTCCCTGAGTCTCCTCGGCTCCAGCGCCAGCGGCTGGTTCCCGTTGTTGGCAGATGAGCTGGCTAAGAACGCGAAGCGGCGGCGGCAGTGCATTTTGTTGTGGATGACAGGGGGGCCGACGCAGACCGATACGTTCGATATGAAGCCGGGGCATGCGAATGGCGGACAGTTCAAGGAAGTCGCGACAAAGGTGCCTGGACTGCGGTTTAGCGAGCATTTGCCGAAGCTCGCAACAATGTCGGATCAGCTCTGCGTCGTTCGCAGCCTGAGCACCAAAGAAGGCGACCACGGCCGCGGAACGTACGTCGTTCGCACGGGTCAAAAGCCGCAGGGGCCGATTCAGTATCCCGCAATTGGGGCGTCGCTATCAAAGGCGCTGGCCAATGGCGATGACGCGATTCCGCACTATGTGAGTATTTCGCCGTTCCGGACCTTCAATCAGGCGGCATATTCGCCCGGATTTCTTGGGCCGAGGTATGCGGCGCTAACGGTGGGTGCAACCGATGGGCCGGCGGCGCAAGCGCCGGCGGCGACTGGCGGATATGCCGAGCTGAAGGTCGATGACCTCGCGCCCGTCGTCGATCAAAGCCAATTCGCTGGACGCGTTGATCTGTGGCGGCAGTTTGAGGCCGAGTTTGTGGCTAAGCATCGCGGGCCATCGCCGGCGGCGCACCAAACGGTCTATGAACGAGCGCTGCAACTGATGGATTCATCGGCGGCGAAAGCCTTTGACCTATCTCAAGAGCCGACGGCTGTCCGCGACTCCTACGGCCGCGGTCGCTTCGGCCAAGGCTGCCTCATGGCTCGGCGGCTAATTGAGGCGGGCGTTTCGTTCGTTGAGGTTACGCTCGGCTCGCTATCTGAAAACACATTCGGCTGGGACACCCATCAGAACAATTTCGGGGCGGTGAAGCGGTTGTCGGGCGAGCTCGACGCGGGCTGGGGGACGCTGATGCAGGAATTGGCAGCGCGCAGCCTCTTGGAAACGACGACAATCCTCTGGATCGGCGAATTCGGCCGAACACCGACGATCAATCCGCAAGGCGGCCGCGATCATTTTCCCGCTGCCTGGACCTGTGTCCTCGCCGGTGGTGGAATCAAAGGCGGGCAGGCTTACGGCAAGACGAGCGAGAGCGGAAACGAGGTGGTCGAAGGCAAGACCGATGTCCCAGATATTCTCGCGACGCTATCCGCCGCGCTCGGCGTCGATCCGGAAGAAAAAAACATCTCCGATCAGGGGCGGCCGATCAAAATCGCGGACGGCACGCCGATCAAAGAAATTTTGGCTTAGAAGTCCGGCAATCAGATAGCCACGAAAAACACAAAAAGTCACGAAAAGGCGGACATCATTTTTGTGGCTTTTTGTGTTTTTTGTGGCGATTACTTTAGTACGTCTCGCGGAAGCACTCGCGGGTCGGAATGCACTCGTGCCGGCTGACGTATTGGCTGTCAGGCCCCAGATAATTCTGTGTCTGGTTGCACCAGCACTGCGGCGCATTGGTCTCCTCGGGAAAGTTTTCCGGATGACCGATCGCGTCGCGGAGGTACATCGCTTTATTGCGAAGGTAGATGCAAGGGGGCGTCGTGACCGCCTCGTGGGCCGGATATTCTTTGCTGAAGGGCATTTTCGTTCTCCGTAGGGTGGGCTGTGCCCACCATTGGCAGTTTTGCGTCGGCGCTTGGTGGGCACAGCCCACCCTACAAATTAGAAGCCTCCCGTTTCGGCTCCGGCGGCTTTCAAAATCGCACGCTTGACCGCGACTTTGGCCAGTTGGACCTTGTATTCATTATTGGAAAGCGGCGTAGCGCTCGCGACAGCGGCTTCGCCAGCGGCTTCGGCCGTTTCGGCGGTGACGGAGCTGCCAATGATGGCGGCAGCGGCTTCGCTAGAGGTCCACGGCGCAGGAGCAACGTGGCCCAGAACGACTTTAGCATCCCGGACGATCCCATCCACGATCTTCAGTACGGCAGCCGCCGCGGTGATCGGATAATCCGGCCCTTCGCCGTGCCGGACTTCGTACGTCGCGCAGGCCAAGCTGTCCACAGGCGGCAGCAGAATATGCGTCACGAGTTGACCTGGAGCCAGCGTGTTTTCGCGCTCGCCTTCATGCCGCGGGATGCGGAACAGGCTTTCGACGGGGGCGAATTTTTCGTCGGTCGCTTCCGGACCGATGACCCGAGCAGTCGCGCCGTAGGCGATCAGCGCCGGGGCCAGTCGCGATGCGGAGACGAACTTCGCCGCGCCTTGATTGCCAAAAATCGCGTGAAAGCGATTATCGCCTTGCTCGGTTAACTTCCCACCGGCGGCCAAGAGCCCGCGGTTGTCGCGGAAAAACCAGCACTGCGGCCGCTGGAGGACCTCGCCACCCAAAGTGCCCTGACACTGAATCTGTAGGCTGGCGATGCCGTCGATGGCGTCTCGCAGGGCGGAATAGGGATTCAGATAGGGATGAACGAGCAGCGTATCGAGCGTCACCGTCGCGCCGATCGAGATCACGCCGCCATCGAGCTGTTCGACCTCGCGGAAGCTTGGCACATCGAGCAAATTCACCACGCGCTGGGGCGTTATGACCATTTTTTGCATCAGCCCGACGAGATCGGTGCCACCGGCGATCAGTTCCGTTTCGCCGGGAAAATCGCGAAGGTGTTCGAGCACCTCGGCTTCAGTCGTTGGCGACGCGTATTCGAAATTCTTCATTGTTAGCTCCCAGAGGAGATGTTTTCGATGAATAGCCAAATCACAAGCATCAAATCTCAAACAAATCTCAAACACGAAATTCAAATGACAGAGAGTTCGAACTACCTAGTTTCGAGCATTTCAATTTTCATCATTCGATTTTGTTTGGTGCTTGATGCTTGGTCATTGATGCTTTTTTGTCGTTATGTTTTTTTCTTCAGCGCCGCCAGCACTCGCTGCGGTGTGAGCGGCAACGGACTGACGCGAACACCAAGTGCATTCGCAACGGCATTGCTGATCGCGGCGCCGGGCGCGATGACCGGCGGCTCACCGAGGCCGATCACACCGCGCTTCCGCTCGCTTTCCGGCTCGTAGAACTCAACGACGAACTCGCCAATATCGCCGATGCGGCACAACTTGTAATTCGCCAGATCGCAGTTCACAAACGCCCCGGTGCTCGGATCGTTGATCCGCTGCTCGAACAACGCATAGGCGATGCCCATGATAAACGCGCCATTGATCTGGCTCTCGGCTTGCTGCGGGCTGATGATCAGGCCGATGTCCTGCACGGCTACGAACTTCTTCATCTTGATCACGCCGGTCTCTTTATCGACTTCGACGTGAGCCATTTGCACGCCGCCGACCTGGCTGTTGGAAAGCGGCGTGTTGCGTGTTCCACGAACATAATCGCCCTTCACTTCCAGCGGCGACATGCCGAGCAGCGAGCAAGCTTCCTTCCAGCTCACGCTCTTCTTCGCGTCGTCCGTCGATTGCACACGGCCATTGACTGCTTCGAGCTTCGCCGGATCGACGTCCAGCTTTTTGCCGACCAGCTCAGCTATTTTGGCGAACGCATCTTGGCCCGCGCGGCGATGAGATTCACTCACGCCGCCAACCGTCGTGCTGCCGCCGCTCGCGCCGCTGACCGGCATCTTCGAGCTGCCAATATTCACGCGGATCGACTCATAGGGAAGACCGAACGTCTCGGCCAGCACCAAGGCGATTACCGTCCGCGTGCCGGTGCCCAGATCCTGTGTGCCGCATGTCGTCTCGACGTCCCCGTTGGGATGAATCTTAATCGTGCAGCTCGATTGACCCGCGCCGCCGCCCCAGGTATGAATGGCCAACCCCAGGCCATCGACGATCGAGCCCTTGGCTTGACCCTTGCCATGCGGATGCCACTTGGCCTTCCAATCCATCAGCGCCGCCGCACGCTCCATTTCGCCCTTGTAGACCGACGGCTTCGCGCCCGCGACGAGCGGCTTATCGTCGGTGCCCAGGTTCTTCATGAAGATGTCATAGCTATCGACTCCCATCTTCATGGCGAGATCATCAATGGCCACCTGCGTGATCGCACAAGCCTGCGGATGGTTCGGCGCACGCCACGCTCGCTGCGGACTATTGTTGGTCTTAATGTTGACCTGGCTAATGCGCTGATTGGCCGGGCGATAGACGTAGGGAATCTGCCGGTAATCTGCGGGTCCTCCCGTAACGCCGCTCGTGCCCCAGTGCTCGGAGTCCCAAACCGTGATCATGCCGTCTTTGTCCGCTCCCAGGCGAACTTTGATGTATCCGCTGGGACGGTTGCCGGCGATTTTCATCTCCTGATCGCGATCGAGCATGAGCTTGACCGGCCGGCCGGTCTTCTGGCTGATGCGAGCGGCGGCGGTGCTCCAATAGTCCACCTGGAATTTCCCGCCGAATCCGCCGCCGATGTAATTGCAAATGACTTCAACGTCGCTCGCCGCAATCTTCAGATCGTTGGCAAAACCTTCATCGCAACCACTGACGTTTTGCGTCGAGTGATAAGCGGTCAGCTTATTGCCGTCCCATTGAACGGTCGAACCGTGCGGCTCCAGGCAGCAATGCGTGATCACATCGATGCCGTACTCGCCTTCGACGACGTGTGCCGCCTCTTTGAGAACCCGCTCAATCTCAGCCGCAACGAATTCCTCCTGATTCTCGCCTTCCTTGGGCATTTTTTCGGTCTGAACCCTGCCGCCCCCCTTGGACGTCCGACCCGCCGCCTTCGCAGCCGCCAAATCCGAGTCCTTCACAAACACCGGCTGTTGATCGTATTCAACCTTGCAAGCTGCAACGCCTTCACGGCCAGCGCCTTCGCTTTCGGCCGCGACGACAATAATGAGATCGCCTTGAAACTCGACCTTATCGCCAACTTTCTTCAGCGGCATGACTTCGACGACGCCCGCGACCTTCTCGGCGGCACTCGTGTCGATCGACTTAATCGTGCAGCTCGCGTGCGGGCAGCCCAGGCCCTTGGCGATGAGCTGGTTCTTCAAATTCACGTCGTACGTGTATTTGGCCTTGCCGGTGGATTTATCCATTCCGTCCAGCCGCTTCACGCGCTTGCCGATCGCATGCGACTTTGCTTTGCTCGGCCAGGAGTATTCGACAGCCATTAGGCATCTCCTTTCACGACCTTGAGGGCCGCTTGAATCACGTTGGCATAGGTGCCGCAGCGGCACAGGTTGCCGTTCAGCCCCTTGCGAATTTCTTCTTCCGTCGCCTTCGGTTTCATATTCAAAAACGCCCGCACGCCAACAACGAAACCCGGCGTGCAAAAGCCACATTGCTGCGCGTCGCACTCGACAAACGCCTTGGGCACCGCGTCGTTGGCCAGGCTCTCGACGGTCGCGATCTTCTTGCCGACCGCCTGCATCGCCAGCATCGTATTGGCCTGCATCGGCTTACCATCGACGAGCACCGTCGCCGCCCCGCTCGAGCCATCCGTGCACACCGGCTTCGCCCCAGTCAGATCGAGCTGATAGCGAAGCACTTCCAGCAGCGTTGTTCGCGGCTCGACCTTCACTTGACTGTCTTTGCCGTTCACGTTCAGCGTGATCGTCTGCTGACCGCTCGCGACCTGTTTGCCTTTTTCCTGAGCCAGCGCCGCCGTCGTCTGCTGCGCAATCCCCGCCGCCGCGGCCGCCGCCCCGCTCCCTCGCAAAAAGTCGCGGCGGCTAAACCCAGAAGGCGGGTCCAGCGTGTTTGTTCGATGTGCCATGCTTTAATTCCTCAACGTGGGGCAGGCTTCTAGCCTGCCAACTCGTAGGATAGGCGTCTCGCCTATCTCGAATACATTGCCAGATGTTCCAACCCAGCGCCGCAGATTATGGCGAGTTGGACGGCAGTGTGCAATCAAGCGCCAGAGAAAAATTCGGGCCGGCGGCTATTGAGAAAGGTCAACCAAATGGCCCGTTACGCAGCCTTTGCCAACCGAACTGCCGGCTGAGATACACGAGTGTCTTCGTGCCGCGCCGCGGCTAATTGCCGGGCCACTTCGAGCGCCCTTCCGCGGTGGATCTGAGCATTCCACATGGCGCGAAAGGCACCGTAATACCCGCGCTCGTTCCAATTAAAGACCCAGAGCAACAGAGCGGCCCCAGCGACGGAACAAGCCCCCTTAAGCGATTCCCAATGTGGACCGAACACGAGCATTGGCAACCAGGGAATTGCTCGGGCGATCGTGCGGCCAACTTCTCGCACGCGCCCGCGAATGAGAGCCCTCGCGATCGTCCACAGCGACTTGCTGATGTGGCTCCCGGCGGCGGCTGACAGCAACAATTGGCGATTTTCCCACAGCTGGCTGGGCCCGATGTACTTGAGTAGCGGCGAATTCGGGTTGTCGGCACGAAAGCGAATTTCATCCGCCCCGTATGCCCTGAGCTCGCGGCCGAAGTGAGCAAAAGTGCCGGAATTAAAGTGCCAGACGCGAGCTCGCTCGGCGTAACTCAGCCGGGCGCCGTTGTGACGCAGCATCGCGCCGAGCAAAATCTCGGAAAAATGGCCGTATTCGCCGCGAAAGCCGCCGGCGCGATGAAAGGCATTTTGCTCAATCGCGCAGCCGCGAACCGTGCATAGGTTCCAGCCGCCAGCGATGCGGTCGTCCAGAGCCTCTTCATAAATGACTTGTTCCTGGCCGGCGAAGCGCGATTCGTTAATGCCGCCGCTCGCCACGGCCAGAGCATCGACATCGCCCTTCGCAAATCGGGCGATGATTTCCGCAATACAATCGCGATCGGCCTTCACGTGCGACTCGGTGAAAAGCAAAACCCGACCGCGGGCCGTTTGTGCCCCGGCGTTGTAGCAGTCGTGTAGCGAGCCCTCTTCGCAGCGAACGAATTGATCGCGCGGCGATAGCAGCCCCGCCACGGCCGCCTCGACATCAGGCTCGCGGCCGTCGATGACCACAACGATTTCATAGTCGCTGCGTGAGCACGATTGCTGCGTCCACGAAGAGATCGCTTCGAGTGCATGGCCGCGATGATCGGGCAAAGGCACGATCACGGAGATGAACGGCTTGTCGGTCACGGGCGGTGAGACTTGAGTGCGTGAGTCTTGAGGCGTGAGGCAAATTACCAGGCCATCATGCAAAGCGCTGTCGCGAATTCCGTCACCCGCTCGACTGCCAGAAGTGCGCCGTCGAAACGCTTGGCCTTGCGGCCGTAGAGCACAATTTGACTCGGATTGAGATACTGCCGATCGTAACCCCGGGCTCGCATCTCGCGATGCAGACCGACGTGCTCGCAATCGCCACCGGAATATTGAGCCGACAGCCAGGCCGGCATGCGATACAGCCCCAGGCCGCCGAAACACGAATACACCGGGACGAGCGCGTCGCCGCGACGCCACGACATCAAATTGCCCTCGGTGCCGTCGAGCTCCTCATAGCTGCCAAAGCGGCGAAAGGCCCACACGTCGTAATGCAACGACCGGTTCAAATCCAGCTTGCGCCGCTGATAGATGATGCCGTACGAACCGACAGAATCCCACGGCTGATTGCCGAAGCTATGCGCAATGCCGTCATAGCTGAAGCCGCCCTCAAGGTCCATGTCGAGCAGACAGACGTAATCGAAATCGGGCCAGCGGTCTTGTACTTCGCCATGGCAGCGATTTCGATATTCGGCCATATCGTCGCCGCGATGCGGACAGCGAACCGAGCCGTAGAGCTGCTTGCCTCGGCGCTGGCTGATGGCGGTCACGCGGTCATTGGCCGCGGCCCAGCGGTTCAAGATCGTCGGCGTCGCGTCCGTCGAGTCGTTTTCATAAACGAGCACGCGATAATCGGCGAACATCCTTCCCAGCCGTTCGATGCGGGCGATCGTGCTCGGCAAATGCGGCGCGATATTACGAGCCAGGCCGCAAATCACCGTTCGCGATTGCCGCATCGCGGCCCGCCCGCGCTCAACCGCGGCAAAATAGGGCTCAGCACTGGCGGCGAACGGCGAAAAACGCCGCTCAGGAAAAGTGGCTGTCTGTTGCGAGTTTGCAAAAGTGGCAATCATCGGAGCAGCTCAAAGGTGAATTGGTCGGCTGAATCGACGCTAGCAATGCAGACGCTATGCGGATCGCAGCCCTTTCGAATGTATCGGTTGTATGGATTGCACAGCTTGAAGCGATTGCGAGGGCAAATCCGACGTGAGCCGCGCCCTGCGGTTGGAGCTTGCGCCGCGTTCGGAAACCCGCCCGGAACAATGCCCTGGCCTGCGCGCCGATGCGGGCCTGGGTTTGACGGAAAGCCGACACGACAGGGCGAAGCGGGGCAACCGATAACCAAGGATGAATGTGTGCTTTTGCCGCGGGCAAAGAGCGAGTCGGAAGAAGGCTTGGGGATCGGTCCACCAACCATTCAAGAATCTATGCGTGCTGACACTTCTGCCGTACGGCCCTTGAGAGCATTGCGAAAAGCATTGGGCAAGCCAGAGCCCACGGCGGGCAAGCCAGAGCCCACGGCCTCCTCGGGCAGGCGAATTCGCCCGCTAGAAAATCGGCATTTCTTGCTGGTTGAAGAATCGCCGGTGCGGCCGCCGCATTGCCGGGAGCTGCTCGAAAAAGCCGGGGCTGAAGTGCTGCTGGAACGCCATGCGATGACGGGCGTCGTGGTGGCGTTGTCGATGCCCGAGCGATTCGACGCGCTGATCCTGGACCTCAAGCTGCCGCTGCTGGAAATTGCCGAAGCCGGAATCGCGCTCCGGTCGGCGGGGTTCGATCGGCCCATCATCGCCCTGGTTTCCGCGCTGCCGGGCAAGGCCAGGCGGTCGCTCGACCATGCCGGGTGCAATATCATCCCGAAAAACTCGACGATCGCCTCCGCCTTCGTCAGTCTGGTGGCCGAGTTTATCCACACCGCGCCTGCCGCCCTGAACTATCAGTCAACATAAGGATTTGGGCTAGGGCCGGTCTCGGCACACAAACCCGAAGCGTGAGCGAGGGACTCGGCAGCCAAAACGTCCAGATTGTGGCGATCTTCATCCCAAAATGTTGAATTGACTGGCAAGACGCTGCCGCCTTGAACTAGTAGGCCGTCCAAGCCTGGATTTGGGCTAGCGCCGGTCTCGGCACACAAACCCGAAGCGTGAGCGAGGGACTCGGCAGCCAAAACGTCCAGATTGTGGCGATCTTCATCCCAAAATGTTGGATTGACTGGGAAGAAGGGGTCGGGAGTCGATTGCGCGAACGATTTTCCAAAATGGAAGCGTTAAACCGCAATCGACTCCCGACCCCTGACGCTGCCGCCTTGAACGAGTACGTCTGGCGCTGGCAAATCGAGCTGGCCGTGGTGTATTCTCTTGTGGTTACAGCGACACTGACGCCACTTCGAAGGGAAATGCGAGGCTCGTGAGCGACACATCGCTAGTGTGCGTGATTGACGATGAGCCGCTGGTCCGGGAGGTCACGTGCCGGATCTTGAGCGACGGCGGCTGCCAAGCCATTGGCTACAGCTCAGCCGAGGACTTTCTGACCGCCTTCGATGAGCTGGCTTGCGGGTGTGTGGTTACCGATCTGCGGATGCCAGGGATGGACGGCGCCGAGTTGCTCGCTCGACTGCGGCAGAGCGGGAGCAGCGTCGCCATCGTCGTCCTGACCGGACATGCCGATGTGCGCACCGCCGTGAAGCTGATGGAAGATGGAGCGCTGACTCTGCTGGAAAAGCCCTATGAGCCCGCTGAGCTGCTGGCGACCGTCACCCGCGCTACGAAACTGACGATCGCCCGCCGGGCGACGCAGGAACGCGTGGCCGCTGTGCAGCGGCGGCTTGCTCAATTGACCCAGGAAGAGCGGTTGGTGATGGAATGTATGATCGCCGAGCTGCCTACGAAGGCGATCGCGGCCAAGCTCGTTTTGAGCACGCGAACGGTGGAGCGGAGAATGTTGGCGGTGCTGCAAAAGATGCAAGTCAACGGCGTGGCGGAGTTGGCCGCAGTTATTGCGAGCTTGCCGCCGCCGCACTGGCCGCCAATTGCTCCGCGTGAGCCTGATTGACGCTCGGCTTGCTGGGGAGCATGACGAAAAAAATGCTGCCGCGGCCCGGTTTGCTGCTGACGTCGATCCAGCCGCCACTTTGCTTCACGATTCCGTGACACATGGGCAGCCCCAGCCCGATGCCTTGGCCAATGCTTTTGGTCGTGAAAAACGGCTCGAAGATTCGGGCGCGAACGCTCTCCGACATGCCGACTCCTGTGTCCTCGACCGAGATTTGAATGAACCGCGACGGCTTCTGGTTGTCGGAGTCGTTGTCGCCGGGCGAGTCGCCACCTGCTGGCGGTTTTTCCGTGTTGCGAGTTTTCACCACGATCCGGCCGCCGTCGGGCATGGCGTCGCGGGCGTTGAGCACGAGATTGAGCAACACCTGCTCGATCTGGCCACGGTCCACGACGACAGGCCACAAATTCTCGCCGCAATCCACGACCATTTCGATTTCTTCACCGACAACCTGCCGCCAAATTTCGCCCGACTGCGCAACCATCTGGTTCACGTCCAACGCGGCGGGCTCTTGCGAAACGCCCCGGCTGAACAGCAGGAGCTGCCGCATCAGTTTGGCCGCCTGAGTGCCGGCCGCGTGAATCGCGGCGGCAAAAACGTGGCTGGGATCGTGTTCAGCAAGCTTGGTGCGGAGCAGATGGCAATTTCCGTTGATGACGGTCAACAGATTATTGAAATCGTGGGCGATGCCGCCGGCCAGCACGCCCAGGCTTTCCAGCGTTTGTGCTTGCTGCCTCTCCTCGGCCAGCTTTCGTCGCTCTTCCTCGGCCTGCTTACGCTCCGTGACGTCGCGAACGGCAACCACGCGACCAGGACGTCCGCGAAAGAAAATGGGGCGACTTTGAGTTTCCAAAACGCGAACGGTGCCGTCGGGCCACCGAGCCGAGACTTCGATCACACAGTCTTTGGGCGACTGCAATTGCTGGCGAACGACTTCCCGCGACTCGGGCGTTAGCGGAATCACCTCTAAACAATGCCGGCCAATCATTTCCTCGACCGTCGGAATTCCAAACAGGTCCGCCAACGCTCGGTTCGCGTCGCGGATGATCTCTTGTTCGCGAATGAGCAGCCCTTCGAACGCCGAATCGGAAAGCTGACGAAAACGCTGCTCCGATTCGCGGAGCGCCTGTTCGCCCATTTTGCGCTCCGAGATATCGCGGGCCAGGGCTACACGGAAACATTTGCCCTGCGACCGAAAGGGACGAATGCGAAGCTCGACGGGAAACTCGGAATGGTCCTTGCGCCGGTGAATTGAATCGAACCGCACGGTTTCGCCGGCATCGAGCTGAGCGGCGATTTGCTGCATGCGCTCGCGCGTCAGCTCCGGATCGAACTGCATGGGATTCATCCCGAGGAGCTCGCCCCGTGAGTAGCCGAGGCTGTCGCAAGCCTGCTTGTTCACGTCGCGCACGATTCCCTGCTCGTCATGCAGAAAAAAAGCGTCCGTGGCATGATCCACGAACGTTCTGAAGCGAGATTCGCTTTCGCGAAGTTCCTGGTCCGCTCGTTGACGCTGCTCGATGTCTTCGGCCAGTTTTCGATTGGCAATTTCCAACTCCAGGACACGCAGCGCAACGCGGCGCTCTAATTCCTCGTTTGAGTTTTCCAGCGCGTCGACGTACCGCCGCCGCTCCCAAATCAAAAAAATCACCAGCATGCCGATGAGGGCGCCCAGAGTGCGGTTGAAGAAACCTGTGCCGCCCCAGAGCAATTGGGGCCTAAATACGATCGGAACCAAAAACGTCGTCGCGATCGCCGTGGCATAGAATGCGACCTCAATCCAGCCGCGAATTTTCCAGCCGACATAGAGCATCGGCAGTAAGTAAAGAATCGTCCACGACTTATCAAACGGCTTGGTGATGTCGGCGACCGCGGCCACCAATAAGAGCGCGATGCCGATCGCCAGATGCAGCCCAAACCGCGTGTCGCGCCGGGATGTACAGCGATTTTGCTGAGCCGCGTGGCGATTCATGGAAGCTGGGGCGTTCGAATCCAAGATTTTTCAGACCGTTGATTATGGCGGCACTTGGGATGAGCGAAACATACCAAATGCTTGCCAGTGCGAATGGCCGTCGTCGCGCAACAGATTTAGGTGACCTGGCGACCTAGCGTACAGAGCAAATGTCGCTGACAGCCCCTAACTGCCCGATGTGCCATGCTCGCCGGCGGCTTCTTCGCGTTTTTGCCGGCGGTCGCGGAGAGCGGCCAAAACGCCGTTTTGGACTGCCAAAAGGTCGGCCTCGGTCCACTTGGCTCGACGTAGCATGAGCAAGAAATCATTGACGTGCCGGAAGGGCCGGTCTGACTTCAGGGCCTCGGAAACGCACGTGGCGACAGCGGTTGCAAGCTGATCGCGCTGCGATGATCTCTCGTCCACAAGATATTCCCAGCGTGGCGGCGGCGGATTGTGCAATCGCTGCGCCACAGCGCGGTAGGCGGCTATTGCTAGAACAACATAGCCCCTGGGGCTACCACACTGACACACCCCAGCCGACGCGGCCGCGGGGTCCGCGGCTGTAGTAGAAGCCGGCGGGAGGTGGGGGCCCCCAGCCGGGATAGGGATAATACGGCGCCACCATCACGGGGCCAGGCCCGACGGGGTATGTCGCGGGGTACATGGCCAGCGGCTGATTGCTCTGTGCCATTCGCGGCGGAGTCTGCTGCATCATATTGATCACGCCGTCGCGCACGCCCATGTTCCGCAGATTGATCAAGTCGTTGGCCGCCAGCGGCTGAGCCATGCCGTTGGCGCGGATGTGCGTGGCGATGACATCGTCGGAGAGGCCGGCTTGCGTCATGGCAACGACGTCCTGCGGCGTCACTGCGCCTTGCATTTGGCGGCCCATGCGGGCTTCAACTTCAGCTCGCGAGCGGGCCATGTCCGCATCGATGTTTTGGCCGACCGCCGCACCAGTCAGCGCACCCACCGCCGTGCCAATTGCCGCACCCGCTCCCGCGTTGCCGGCTGCTTCGCCGACAACAGCGCCGACTCCCGCGCCGGTCAGGCCGCCGAAGAGCGCGCCCCGATCGGTGTAATACGGCGACATGCAGCCGGTGAGGCTAGTGAAAACAAGGAGAGTGACGTATTTGAACAATTGGCGGAACATGGCAGGGTCTGGCCAGGCGAGAACGGAAACAATGCGGGTGGGAAATGGTCGCCACGGGCGTAACTTAGGTCAAGATCGATCTTTCAGCGATTGGATGACATTGCTGCAAGCCGCAGCCGCAGATGAACCGAGTATCCGGCACTGAGTTACTCAGTACAACTTTCAACCGGGTTAAACTATCTGGCTATGCCCGACAAACCAGAAAACGCGACCGCTCATTATTTGCACGGAACCCATCCCGACGAGCAGGACCGGCTCGGGTTGATGAATCGGCTGCTGAATGAAAATTCGCTTGCCGAATTGAAACTGACACCGGGCGAAAAAGTCCTGGACGTTGGCTGCGGGCTTGGGCAACTCACTCGGGAAATGGCGCGACGCGTTGGCGGCGGAGCTATCGTCGGGATTGAGCGAAGCGCAGAGCAGCTGGCGGTGGCGCGGAGGATGGCGCGGGAGGCCGGAGAGGAAAACGTGGTTGATTTTCGGGAAGGGTCAGCGGACCAATTGCCGTTGCGGGTAGACGAGTGGGGCACGTTTGATATAGCGCATGCGCGTTTTTTGCTGGAACATGTGCCGGAGCCGGTCGCGGTGGTGCGCCAAATGGTAAAAGCCGTGCGGCCGGGCGGCCGGATTGTGTTGGAGGACGACCCCCACGATACGCTCCGCCTATGGCCGGAGCCGCCGGGTTTTACGCAACTCTGGTCCGCCTACATGCGCACCTATGATCGCGTCGGTAACGATCCCCTCATCGGTCACCGGTTGGTGCAACTGCTTGTCGAAGCCGGCGCTCAGCCGGTGCGAAACGCCTGGCCCTTTTTCGGTGCCTGCGCCGGCCAGCCGGAGCTATTACTCGGATTCGTGGATAATCTCGTGCGGATTCTAGAGGGTGTTCGGGAGCCCATTTTGAAATTGGGCCAATTCGACGAGCAAACGTTCGCGGCGTGTCTCGCTGCCGTAAGACAATGGGCCCATCGGCCGGACGCGGCGTTCTGGTACGCGGTTTCGTGGGCGGAGGGCCAGCGTCGGGAATAATGCTCACTTTGCGACTTCCCGCAATTTTGCACTTCGCCCCAGAATTCGGTCCGGTTTTTCGCCCCAATCGCAATGGATACTATGGGGCGCATCCCTCGTCGCCTGACCAGCGACCAACGGCTAATATCCAAACTAATATTAGCGCCCACTCAATTCCTATCTCCCAGCCGCACCACACTTTCCGCTTTCGCCTCCCAAACATTTTCAAAAATATTAGCCGTGACTCGCTTCCTCAAGCCTGTAGCCTCAAGCCTTCAGCCTTCCCCTCAAGTTGAGCGCCCCACCCACTCATCCCAAAATCCAAACCCCGCCCCCCACAACCATTTACAACAAACCAACAACCCCGTCGTAATGAAAAAACTTCAAACTTGAGCGCTCCGACCTCTGATCTCGAACCCTAACTTTGAACTTTGAACTTTGAACTTTGAACCTTGAACCTTGAACCTTGAACTTTGAACCTTGAACTTTGAACCCATGCCCACCAAACCCTCCCTCCCCCTCCTCTCCGCGTTCCTCTGCGTCCTCTGCGGTAATTTTCTCTGCGGTAATTTTCTCCCCGCCGCCGACAAACCCAACATCCTCTTCCTCCTCAGCGACGACCATAGCTACCCCTACGTCAGCGCCTACGGCGACACCAACGTCAAAACGCCAACGCTCGATAAGCTCGCCGCCGAAGGCATGAAGTTCCACCGCTTCTTCACCGGCTGTCCGCAGTGCGTCCCCTCGCGAGCCTGCTACCTCACCGGCCGCTCGCCCGTCGCCGCCCGCATGACGCGCTTCACCTCGCCACTTCCGCGCGACATCATCTCCTTCCCCGAAATCCTCCGCGACAAAGGCGGCTACTACACCGGCATCTGCGGTCGCCAATTCCATCTCGACGGCCGCCCCGGCGAAGCCCCAGCCATCCGCGAAGTCTACGAGAAAAATCACCTCCAAACCTTCGCCGACCGCGTCGATTTCCTCAACACCTGCCCCGATGATCAGGTCGCCACCCAGGTCACCGCCTTCCTCGACAAAAAGCCGGCCGACAAGCCGTTCTTCATGTGGGCCAACTTCAGCGACCCGCATCACCCCTGGAACGCCCCCGCCGAATTCCGCCCCGACCCCGCCTCATTGAAACTGCCTGCCCACTTCCCCGATCTGCCCGGCATGCGCGAACAACTCGCCGACTACTGCGCCGAAGTCAACCGCGTCGATCGCACCGTCGCCGGCGTCCTCGAAGTCCTCAAGAAAAAAGGCCTCTTCGACAAAACCCTCATCGTCTTCGCCGGCGACAACGGCCAGGCTCTGCCCCACGGCAAAGGCTCGCTCTACGATCCCGGCTCCAACGTGCCTTTCATCATCCGCTGGCCCGGCGTGATCAAACCCGGCGGCGAATCCCGCGCCCTCACGAGCGGTGAAGACCTCGGCCCCACGCTCCTCGCCGCCGCCGGTCTCGATCCCGATGCGAAAATGACCGGCAAGAATTTCCTCCCGCTCCTCAAAGGCGAAAGCTTCACCCCGCGCGAATACGTCTTCGTCGAACGCGGCCCCCACGGCAGCGCCCCCGTCGCCGTCAACATGCAGAACTCCGGCTACGACCTCAGCCGGGCCGTCCGCAGCGACCGCTACAAATTCATCTACAACTGCACGCCCTGGATTCCCTATTCCCCAGTCGATTCCGCCGGCGGCGCCGCCTGGACCCAAATCAAAGAAGCCCACGCCGCCGGCAAACTCTCCCCCGGCCTCGAATACACCTACTTCACAACTCCCCGCCCCGTCTATGAGCTCTACGACCTGACCGCAGACCCCTCCGAGCTCACCAATCTCACCGGCAAACCTGAACTCGCCTCCATCGAGCACGACCTCCGCCTCGCCCTCACCGAAAAGATGATCCTCGACTTCGATTACCTCCCGCTCCCGGCACTTGGGCCTGGCAGCGAACAGACCAAGGGCGGTCAAGCGAAAGCCGGCGGCGGGAAAAAGAAGAAGGCGAATAAACAGTAATGTCTTGCCGCTAAACCATCGGTGGCACTGGGATCCTGCCAGTGTCCGCCGACCACGAGAACGGGAATCTCTTCGACCGATCCTCCAACGTGCCTCCGAACAACCGCCGACCTACGAGTCGTGTCCGACTCAAATGACGAACACGGCCAGCCGTCCTACATGCCCAGGCTGCCAAAAATCGCCGCCAGCACCGCCTGAGCGGCTGCAGCATCGCCGATAACGACGTTTGCATTTTCGCCGCTACGACTAATCACCACGCTCTGAGCGCCGGAATTTCCGCTGGCAACAACAACGGGGCCGCTATTGGGGGTCACGACAACACTTTGTTGTCCGTCGCCTGTGTGTGAAACGATGGTGGCGTCGCCCGTTCCCTGAACGACCACCGTTTGCGGGCTTTGCCCGTTATTCACCACAGTCACAGCGGCGGCGCCGTCGGTCGCTACGACGGACTGCTGGTCTCCCGATCCACTACTGGCCACGTGGATTTCTCCACTGCCAGACGAAACGCTAATGCCTGAGAAGTGGTGCCAGAAATGGTGACGAGTCGGAGCAATTCGTTCTTCCAGACGGAGGATTTGCTGTTTCATGGCGCGCAACACCTAACGAAGGACCAGATAACTGCCACAAGTGACCATTCTTCTTGCCGTCCCGCACGCGTTCTAGTCGATCGCTCTGATTGCAGCGAGAAAAGAGGTCACAGCCGGTACGGCTGTAACGGTCGTAAGGGATATGCGGTCTGAAAAGGACCGATAGTGGCCTGGCCGCCGACCAATTTCCTGGCTGTTGCCCAGTTCGTCGAAGAGACAGAGATTCGCGGTACAATGATCTTCAAATGACGAGGCCTTCGCCCACCGATTGCCATGTCAAAATTGATTCGGAGTTCTGTTTTTGGACGGTAGGCACTAGGGGTAAATTCCATGGAAGTTGTCGCGACATTCGTAGGCGGGCCATTAGCGGGTGTGAGACGCAGCGGCGAACAGGCAGGCTTTGGTGATGGGAGTGCCTACTCTGCCGGCCAGCTCTATCGGTACTATCTGAAGAGTCCACCACCGGACGGACGCCCCTGCTGGTTTAGCGCCACCGCCGACGACGGAATCCCGCACTTCTACAAGATCACCGGCCGCGAAACACCCGTCGGCCTGGAGCTGAATTGCGATTACACCGGCACGCAGCGCCCCGCTGGATTCCAGGGCAAATAACTCTGGCTACTTCTGCAAAGAATTCAGCAGCTTAAGTTGGCTATACGTCGTTTGCTCCCGTCGGCGCACCTGCTCGAGATACTGCCGGCCCGACGGCACAACAAAATACGGCGACGGCAGAGTCGGCGGCAGCCAATTCAAGCCGCCATACGGCATGCTTCCGAATCCATACGCCCCATAGCCGTATGATCCGTATCCATAACCCCCGTAACCCCCATAGCCGTACCCAGAATAAATCCCTGGCTGATAAGCCCCATACGCCGGCCCAACCATCGCCTGCGGCATCGCCGGATAAATCGGATACTGCCCGCACGCCGCGCGGCAACACAAGCTAAACAACACCACAACGACCGCGCGTTTCATTTCAGCCACCAGTCCTTCCCCAACACGATTCCGACGATGCTGTCACTCCGCCACGCTTGCTGCTCCGCCGGTGACAGCGACCGATATTTGTCGAGCATCGCTTGTTGATACCGAGCCCGCTCAGCCTCGTTCATCTGTCGAACCTGCGCCGCGCCATCCAGCCGCTGCAAATCCGATCCCATGATCGCCTGAATCGCTCCATCGCGCCTCCAGCCCTCCTTGCCGTGCGCATCGAGATTCAAATAGTCGGCCATCAAACCCGACCGCACCGCCGCCTTGTCCGCCGTGCTCATCCCCAAGTACTTTTGGAACAACTGCTGCTTGATGCCGTCGAGATTCGTCAGCCGCCCTTGGGCCTCGCGAATTTGGCCGACGATCGCCCCCTGCTGCTGCTGATAAATCTGCTGATTCAGCGCCGCCTGTTGCTGAAAAAGCTGCTGCCCATAATTGAACGGCCCATATCCACCGTAGCCACCATAGCCGCCGTTGCCATAACCACCCCACGGACCATAGCCGCGATAGCCGTAATACCCCCGGCTATACGGCCCGTAGTAACCGCCGTAACCATAGCCCGGCCCAAAGCCACCATAACCGCCATACCCCTGCGCTAACGGCACACCGAACTGCGCCTGCGCAGCCTTCGCAGCAACTAGGGCCATCACAAAGAACGCCACCAACGCGCTGGAACGATTCATAATTCGCTCCCCATCAGAACTGCGCGCCATTTACCCACCACGACGCGTCACCCTTCATTCTCTGCCTTTTCACGTATCGCGACAAACTTCCCGCATTTCATTTCCGACAGGTTCCATCCCCGTTGTCCTGGCTAGCAAAAGACACTCCTGCCCAGCCCGGCCGGCGCACCCGGCGTTCCCTGCGGTGGTGTCAGCGGGCCGGCCGCATCTTCGATACAGTCGCACCACGCGGCATCGCCGCTACGATCGGTGGCCGCCAGGCAATCATAAACCCGCGCCAATCATGCGATTTCCCGCAGTTCCGGCCTTCTGCCGCTCGCACTCTCCGCGCGACCCAAACCGCCGAAGTATAGACATCTAGGGCGATCTTGCGTCCCCAGCGACCTTCGAATACCTCGCTGGCTAACCGCATCCGGCAGTCTGTCCAATGGCCTTGACCCTCGGTTTCATCGTGGTCTTCTTCGCTGGCGTGGGCATCGCCTATTTTGTCGGCCTGCATGCCGCCCGTTCCAATACCGCTAATCCACCCAATCGATCGCCCGCGAAAAACACGAGCGACATCGAATCGAACCCCGACTCGGAATCCACGCCGGTTAGCGCCGCAGCCGATTCCAACCAGGATCCTTCCGGCACGGGTGATCTCGATGTCGCCGCCGGCCAACCTTCCGGCGACGAAAAGGAATCCTCCGACGGTGAGTTTTCTGATACCCGGCGATTTCAGCGATCGGATTTTTCCGGCACCGCGCTGGCGACGATCTATCCACCCAAGCGGCAGGTAGGCGGCGAGCCCGTGCGGTGTGAGGTGCTGACCCGCGATCTTTGTTGCGGAGGCGTCGGCATTGCCCACACGCAGCGACTGCTGCCTCAGCAAACGATTGTCCTGGATGCGGTCGGCAAGCTCCTAGTGGGCGAGGTTCGTTGGTGCCGGCGGATCGATAAAGACCTTTACTTCGTCGGCTGCCGGCTCATTAAGACGACGACTTGAATGGTTGAACGCCGAGCATGGGAACTCGAAAAACCAGCCGCCAACGACCTGGATTCTTCGCTGACAGGATAACGGTTCCGTAGCACGCGAAAATCAAAACGGCTGCCTCGACCTTTATTCTTCCTTGGCCTTGGCCACGCGGGGTTCTGCCGCGCAAAACCCAATCGTCCGTCAGCCTAAAGCCCGCCTGCTCTACGCTAGTACCTGCAGCCACTCCGCAAACGTTTCGCGCGATCGAACCAGCAAATCGCGATTGTCGGCCGCTTCAATTTCCTCGCCCAGCAATTCCACTTCGTAGTAACCGGTGTAGCCAGCATTCTCCAGGCTTTGCACCAGCTCCCGCAGCGGAACGATTCCCTCGCCCAGCGGGCACCGATTCGTCTCGCCGCGCGGCGGCTGCCGGCTGTCGCCGAGTTGAACGAGTGCCAAATGCGGCATGAGCTGGGGCAGACGCTCGAACAACAGCGGCTGATGCCCCCAGTGATACGTATCGAGCACAATGCCGAGCGCCGGAGAATCGCAATCAGAAATGAGTCGCAGCGTCTCGTCAAAACAATTCAAAAACGTAAATTCACCGCCGCAATCGCCCGTCATCGGCTCGACGGCGATGGTCACGCCCCGCTCTTCCGCCAACGGCAGCAGTTTTTGCAGCGCCTCGCGGAACAAGCGGCGCGCATGCTTGTGCGTGTGGGACCCACGGGCGCCGCTATGTACGATCAAGCACTTTGCGCCGAGCGCCGCGGCCGTTTGAATCGCGACGCGAGCGTCCGCAATGCTGTCGGTATGCGAGCGGCCGTCGCTGCCGGTAAAACCGCCGGCCCATTGCAAGCTGGAAGCGACGAGCCCAGCCGTTTCGAGCAGCCGTGCGCCGCGCTCGTCGCCGAAATCGGCCAGCTTCTGCCGCCACACGCCGATCGCCGTCACATCGGCGGCCCGATAATTCTTGACATCCTCTTCGAACGACCAGCGAAACGTTGTGAGCTCACTAACGGCTAACCGATCCATCCCTGCCTGCCTCCGCTGGAGTTGCGAACGCGACGACTCAGAAATCACAACGGCCGACGTATCGGGCGAGGCGACAGTATGCCGGAGCATTTCAATTCTGTAAAGCAACTGACGCTCGACTTTGGCGGAGGCACGCCAAATCCTCCCATGCCTGCTAGCGATTGGGTCCGCCTGTTGTATCTCGCAGCTGCTTGCTATATTTGAATAGGATTTTCGGGGCGGTAGCTCAGTTGGGAGAGCGCTGCGTTCGCAATGCAGAGGTCGAGGGTTCAACTCCCTTCCGCTCCACTTTTTTCGGCGCTCGAAATCTCTCCCGAAATTCGTTCGTGGCGCGCGCGCAAAAAAAAGCGGATGACCGCGAAGGTCATCCGCCGCGCCTTACATCAATCTTCGAGCCGCTCTGTGCATCGTCGCGCCCCAGGCCGCGCAAAAAGAAGGGACGCGAACGGCAAGTCGCCGGCGCGTCCCTGGCGTTTAACAATTCGCGAATATTGGAAGCGACCTATTTGGAAATCAGGCCGGACGGCGATGCCGTCTTGCCTTTGTTCTTGGTCCAGGTGTTGGCGGTGCCGGCCGTGCCTGCGCCGTGCGAATCGTCCTGGTAATCGAACGTAGCGTTCTTGTTGGCGGTGTTTTGGTTGAACGTGTTGCCCGTGGAAACCGAATTGGCGTGGATTCCGTCGGCTCCGTTCGAGTCAAGATTATTTTGGGCCATCATGTTTCCGGTCGCGCCTTGCAGGCTAATGCCGTCGCCACCGTTCTTCTTCGCGTCATTGTGGGAAACGGTGTTGCCAGAACTGCTAATGAGCAGAATTCCAGCCTCCTTGTTGGCCTCGACGTGGTTATTCAGAACCTGATTCATGCTGGTGCCGGTGCCTTCCAGCGTAATTCCACCCAACCCGCCTCCGAGCGTGCCGTTTTGGCGAACGTCGTTGTTCTTTACGGTCACATGGGTAGCGCCGTCGCGAACGCGGATTCCCGCATCGCCGAAGCCGCTAATTTTGTTGTTCACGATCTGGATATTGGAGTTCGCAGTCGGCGCGTTTCCGAACGCGTTGGTGACGAGGTTGACGCCGGTGAACGCGCCGTTCGTCAGCTTGTTATTGCTGACCTCAGAGTTCGTGACGCCGCCGCCAAAGAACACGCCACTGCCGCTGGAGTTGCTGATCGAGTTATTGACCACATGAATGCCGGCGCCATTGGTGAAGATCAGCGCGCTATCGTGATCCATCGTGTTGTTCTTGACGATCAAATTCGATTTGTTGGTGGCAGCACTGGCTCCGGTGTCAACAAAAATGATCGAGGCGTTGGTTTGCCCCGTGAAGTAGTTATGCTGGATCACGACGTTCGAGGCGCCTTGATCGGAATAGATCCCATTGCCCGAAGCCGCGCCCGGATTGTTGTTATTACGGAACAGATTGTTTTGAACGGTCGTCTTATGAGCGCCGCTGGTATTCAAATACATCCCTTCGGTCGTCTCTTGAATGAGATTCGAATCGACCGTGTCGCCGGAGGTTGCCCGGTCGATCTCCACGCCGACGCTTGTGGCCTGGGACATGTCGCTGTCTTCAATCGTAAACCCCCGAATGACTATGTCGTTCGCAGCCAGATGGAAGCCGTCCTGGCCGCCCGTAATTTCGACGATCGTCGCGTTTTTAATCGTTGGATGTTTTAGAGCATCGAGCGGATTCCCCTGCGACCCAACAATGGTCAGCTTCTTATCGACCGTCACCGATTCGTTATACGTGCCCGGCGCAACCTTAATGGTGTCGCCCGCCTTCGCTGCCGTCACCGCTGCTTGGATCGTCGTGAATTTATGATGCGCCGGATCGTCGGCTGCAAAGCTGTCGTCCACCTGCGCAGTTGCCAACAGCCGGCGATCCTCCATCTGTTCGACCAACGGCCTGAAGGTGTTACGGCGTGAGATGCGGCGCGAGATCGTACGAGACTTCGACATGACAGGTTCCTGAAAAAAGAGAGCTATAATAAGCAGCAGAGCTGCCGTAGGCGGGCGATTGTCGCTTTCACAGTTGAAGAACCTGCGAAAGCGGGGCAAAGTTTTCCGCCGCGACGGGCGGCTCTGAGCCAGTTTGCAAAACTCGCGCCCGGGAGCGTGCCGTGGTTACAAATGGCCGCCCCGAGTGATCGTTTCCGCCCAATCCCCGCTGGGGAGGGAGCCGAGAGGGCTGCTTTGCTAAGGTCAGCCGCCATCGCGAGGAAGTTTCGTCGTAATTGCGTCAGTCTGTCACGGAAAAACAGCGACCGCGCGAAGCAAGTGGCGGCAAGAAGACCGACTGGAAGTCAGTATGCGTCCACCGCCACCAATTCCCCGCTCGCCCGCGTCGTGATTGCGGCAAACACGGCATTGCCGACGCGGTCAGAAACCAGCCGCACACTGCAATCGGCAAACAGCAGGTTGCAGCCGCCCGGGTGAAAGCTATAAGCCTCGTTGTCGTTGGTGCAGTTCATGACGCACGGACCGCCGCCCTGGCCGCCGCCGGTGACCAGCGTGTCGGAGCCGTCCAAGGCGACTTCATAATTCGGATCGGCCCAAGCCGGATTGCCGGCCCAGCCATCGATCCGACGGCCCATTTTCCACAACTCGGGCCGCCCAGCGTCTTCGATCAAGAGCAGCGTCTGGCTCAGGCCGTCGGTCACCTGAGCTGCGCGACAAGGTGTCTGCGTCAAGATTCCATTTTCATCCGGCGGATCATACAGCGGCCAACCGACGAGCAGACAATACTTGCCGTTGACGCCGTGCGTCGAAACATAATCGCCGGCCGCCGGCATTAGATCGCCGAGTGAGTCATCAACTCGATAGCGCCTCGGGCTCGATGGGCAGCATAACAGCGCCAGGCGCGTTTGCACGGCGCGGCGATTTTTGGCGTCGTCCCAGTTGGCCGTCAGGTCGTAGCCGATATTCGCTTGCTCGATGAAAGGCAACAGCGGCGGCACAAAAGTGCCAGCGGGCGAATTGGTGGAATAGCCGGTCGGGTAGGTTCCGCGCAGCTGCTCGTGGCTCGCCAGAGCCAGGCCCCATTGCCGCAACTGGCTTTGACACTGCGCCCGCCGCGCCGCTTCGCGGGCCGCCTGCATTGCCGGCAGCATGAGCGCGATCAGCATGCTGATAATGGCGCACACGATCAGCAGCTCGATCAACGAAAAACCACGGCGTCGCGAAATCGCAGTCACGGGATTCACAGCTCCGTGTCTGACAAGTTTTTCGGAGATCTACTTCTTCCCTCGTCCACCGCCACGCCCCAGCGCCGGCGGATTCCGGGCCCACACGACAGCGAACTGCTCAGGGGGAGCGCCCATCGTGCTCGAAAAGGCTGGCTTAAAGTCCGCTCCCTTGCGGAGCGTGTCGATCAACGTGACGAACTTCCGGTCGGCCATCAAGGATTTGCAGAAGCTGCCACTGCAAATGTCGGCGCTTTCCGGTGGCATCTTGCCATCGATGAAATCGTCGGGCTTAGACAAAGAACCAACGAGCCCACTCAACTCCGCATCCCACTGGCCAACGCGCCGATCGCTCGTCGGCGCCATTCGCGACGCGACCACACGACCGCAGCCCTCGGCAAACCAATGCGGCACGTTCTTACCCAGCGACGCGACATACACGGCCGCCAACTGCTGCGCCACGAGCGTGTCGAGATCGTATTCGTTCGTCTTGGGCGTCAGCACCGCACCGTAAGCATCAACAATGTTGAAGCGATGATGCCCGCGCAATGCCGGCGACAGATCGTGCTTCTCCACCATTTTGCCGAACTCGCTATAGTCGTACCGCTCGCCGAAAACAAACAGCGTGACGCGGCCTTTGACGAGCGGCTGATCCTTCGGCGCTTTGAAGATGTCCGCCACTTTCGGCGACAGCGCCTCGGCCCGTTTGGCGATGTCGGACAAGATGTTTTCACCGACATTGCCCAGCACCAGGAAATTCGTCGATTCGAATTTGCTGGGCGTCGTGCCGGGCATTCCCAAATGCCAATTCTCGTCGGCCATTTGCGCGCGGTCCTTCGTGAGCTGCTCGTGCGTCGCGGCCTGCGCTTTCGCGATCGCGGCCACGACCGACAACTGTTGATTGGGATCGGGTGCATCAAACTTGGCCCCCTCCGCAATCCATTTTTCAATTTTGGCAATCTCCGGCTCCGTTAACGGCGGCCCGCGCTGCGGCATCCGCATGCCATCGGCCGTCCCCTTCAGCTTCTTGATGAGCAAACTGTCGTCGGGCTTGCCGGGCAAAATTGGCTCGCCCCGATCGCCCCCTTTGAACATGTCCTTGATGTTCGAAAGATTGAAATTGTTTCGGGGATTCTGCTGCCCATGACAATCGACGCAGCGCTTCACGAAAATCGGCGCGAGATCGCGGGCAAAACTCACCGTCTCCTTTCCCGTCGCCATCTGCACACCAGCAGCCGGACCGCGCGTCGCTTCCGTGCTCGGCGCGACATACGACGTGAGCAGAGCACCCGAATCTTTGCCGTCGAACTTCGCTCCGTCTTGCACCCATTTTTTCAATGTTGCGAGCTCGCCCTCGGGAATACCCTTGCCGCTGGGCGGCATTTCCTTCTCGGTGATTTTTTCGACGAGAATGCTGCTCTTCACGTCGCCGGGAAAAACGACCTTGCCCCCTTTCTGCGAACCCTTCATCAGCAAGTCATAGGTCGTCATCTGCAGGCCGCCGCTCGCCTTGCGGATATGGCAGCCGCCGCATTGGTTGTTCAAGATTGGCGCCACGTCGTTCACGAAGCTGACGCTGCCGCCCGTCTTCATCGCCGCCGCTTTTGCTGCCGCTTTCGTCGGAGTCGCCTTCGCGGCCGTCTTTTCGACGCCCGCTTTCTCCATTGCGGCCTTGGCTTTCGATCTAGCCGCCGGCTTGGCCGCGACTAGCGGCTCTAAAGCAGGCAATTCAACGCCCTTCGTCTTCAGCAAGGCGTGGGCCACCCCTAGCCGCTGATAAGTGGCCGCAAGCTGAGCAATCGTCGCCTGATCGGCGTCTTCGGCCACCTTCGTAAGCCGCGTTTGGACCTCTTTGACGGTTTCGCCAGCCTCCTTGAACTTGCTTTCGTTGAACAGCGCAGCGGCCTTGGCCATCAAGCCGTTGATCGCTTCAATTTCCTGGCGTTGCTCGGCCGTCGGAGCGGCAAACAGCGCAACTGCGAGAGAAACGACGACCACCGCCGCCGCAATCAACCTTCCCGGGCGAAAAACCATGTCAGAACTCCAACCGCGTTCAATGTTCTCGCCGTTCAGGGCGGGATCCGGCAGGCGCGCACAACTGCACCTAATTTACACGCTCACAACGCGCAAAGGTACTCACGCGAAAGAACTTACGATCGCACAGATTGCGGCTGAGCGTACTTTCTCACCGCTGCCGCGGCCAAATCCTGGCGCCGGCTGGCCTTGTAGCCCATTTCGAGGGCGAACCACTCCGCATACCGCTCGCGATCGCGGTGGCTGGTGTTGCGACTGTCCAAAATGTGCCCCAGCTCATGAATGAGCACATTATTGAGGTAGAAGTCGCGGATCGACTCTTCACTCCAAACCAGCTTCCACTCGCCCCGCTCGGTAGCCCATTCGGCCCCATACATCGAAGCTTCGATCTTCTGAGCCGGCTTCGGCGGCCGCGGGAACGTCTCGATCAGCGATTCTTCAATCGGATAAAGATAAATCGCGCTGCCCCATTGCATGCCGTAACACGGGGCATGCCGCTTCTTGCGAGTCATTTGGCTGAACTGCACGACCTGCAGCGGCCGTACCATCCACGCCGGCAGCTGCGCCAGGCGACGACGAACGTCATCTTCGCTCACCACATGCCGATAACCCGTCCCCGGCGCCTGCACGATCACCGCATAGCGGCCATCGGCCTCTTCCCGCGGCTCATGCCACCGTTCGGGCGGCAGATACGGCCCGCGGAGCGCCGCGCTACTGATCCTCGCTCGTTTACCCAGTGTGACGAACTTGCGCCCGCTGCGCGCGGCGTTATTGCGCGCGGGAGCAGGGGTCTTCAGCGTCAGGGCAATGCGACGGGACATGGCTCGGCTCGAACTTGGCGATAGGCAGCCCCATTGGGCTTCCTCTATCGTACGACTGCTGAGCAAGCAAATTCAAGCGCCCCGCGCAAGTGGCTTATTGGCAATGACTTATGCCAATCTAACGGTGTGGACGAATGGCCTCAGGGGGGCCATTTTGGGGCATTTCGCGGCTGCCCAGAGACGAGGCAAAAACGCCTAAAGAGCCGCCAAAATGCCGATCACGATCACCAATAAGAGAATCGTGAGGCCAACGCCACCCGCAATCAACCAAAGATTGGGACCGGTTTGTCTCTTAGCGGGAGAGACGGACCGCGCTACCGCGACCGCAGATGACGTCGCAGGCGCGACCGACTTCACCGTCCCGGACGACGTCGAGCTACTTACTGCCGGTCGTGGTCCGCTCGTCGCCGTACTCGCGTCGTTCTTGACCGTCGGCATCGCGCCGGTCGTCGTTTTCACCGCCGGCTTGGCAACCGGATAAGCCCCTGATTTGGCAACCGTCGGCAATGCACCGGACTTCGACACCGACGATCCATTGACGATCGGATTGATCCCCGACAGCGACTTTTTCCCGTTCACACTGTCATCGAGCGACTTCGCAACGGGTAGCGGCTTCGCCCCCGGCTTCTTCGTTCCACTGCTCGATTTATCCGATCCGCCCGTGCCCTTCTTGGTATCAACGTTGGTCTTGTCATAGACCGTGTCTTCGTTGCGGAGCGACGTTCGCGGTTTAATTGAACCTGTGCCGCCGCTGGGAGTAATCCGCTGGCTCGATCCCGAAAACGACCCCCGCGACCCGCCGAACGAGCCAACGCCCGGCTTACGAGCGATCGGCCCACCCGCCGTCAACACCGCCGCCTTCGCCGCCGCCTCGCCGCTGCCTGGCTCGAATTGATAGCCGTGATTCGCCAGCCAGTTTTCCAGGGCCACCGCAATCTCGCGCATATTGGCGTACCGCTTTTCCGGCCGCTTCTGCATCATCTTCATGCAGATATCGGCCAGATCGCGCGGGCAATCGGGCCGCAGCTTGCGAATATCCTCCGGCATCTCCGACTGATGTTTAGCGATTCGCTGGGCCAGCGTTCCATCGGGGAAAGGCGGCCGGCCGGTTAACACAAAATACAGCGAGCAGCCCAAGCCATAAATGTCGGCCTTGTGATCGATCTTGTGACTGTTGCGAGCTTGTTCGGGAGCCAAATAGTCAGCCGTACCGAGCACATTTTCATTATGCTCGATCGTCAGCGACGCCTGCTCGTTATCGGAAAACAGCGCCAGCCCCAAGTCGAGAATCTTGACGATCCCCTTTTTATCGACGAGCAAATTCGCCGGCTTCACATCGCGATGAATCAGCCCTTTTTCGTGGGCGTGAGCAAGGCCCTCGGCCGATTGAGCGATATAGTTGCAGGCCAATTCGAGCGGCAGATAACCCTCTTGCTTGACGATCGTATTGAGGTCCTTGCCCTCGATATACTCCATCACGATATAGTGCGTGTCGCCTTCATTATCGACGTCATAGCACCGCACGATGTTCGGATGGTCGAGCTGCGAAGTGGCCTGAGCCTCCAAGTGAAAGCGAGCCAGATAGCTCGAATCCTTCACTCGCTTTCGCGGCAGCACTTTGATCGCCCGCTGCCGATGCATCAGCTTGTGCTCGGCCAAATAGACGGTGCTCATGCCGCCGCTGCCGATGAGCTGCAAAATGCGATACTTGCCCAGGAAGAAGGCCCGATACTTCTTCTCCATCAGCCGCTCGACTTGCCAGGTCGTAAGCACCTTTTTCTCAATCAGCTTATTCGCGACGACGTCGGCATCGGCGGGCAACTCACCGCCATTCGCGGCTTTGAGTTCATCGAGCGCAGACTGGAGCGTAGCCGCATCGACGAGCTCGCTCCGCTCGACGTAGTCCAGAAATCCCTCGCTCGAGAGTGTCGCCATATCGCGCTGGAGACCACGCCTGGTTCATCCCTTCGCGCGAGCGACACACGTCGCCGCACGAGCAGAACAGGCGCGTCCCCACACTCCTGTCTTCATCCTTCCAACGTCCGATCGCCCCCAAGGCGAATGACTCGGCGCCCTCCATTGCACCCGAGTCAGTGTCATCCTCGCCCCGCGAGCGCTTATCTGTAGCAAATGCGTCTATAGCAATTGCGTCCGTGACAAATCTGCAAGCCAGCTCAAAACGCCAAAAGCCTACACTCCCGCCCTTGGCTGGTAAAGCAGCTATCCCCTATTTTCAACAAGGGCCGCATTATTGCAAGCAAAAATTAGACCGTTTACGTATCAATTCAATGGGAGGGCGAGGCTCGTGCCGAGCCTTTTTCCTTGTGCCCAAGCTCCAGCTTCGGCACGCACGACCCCAACCTCCGCTTCGCAACATGCCCCGCATCGTTCTCTACACTCGTCACGGCTGTCACCTCTGCGACGACGCACTTGAGTTAATTCGCCGCCACGGTCACGAACCGCGATTGATCGACATCGACGCGGATCCTGCGCTCTGCGAGCGCTACAATGAATGCGTCCCCGTCGTCGAAATCGACGGCCGCGAACGCTTCCGCGGCCGCATCAACGAAGTCCTGCTCGCCCGCATGCTTTCTGCGAAATAACTGGCCGCCATGATCGACGTTCTCATCATCGGCGGCGGCGTCATCGGACTCTCACTCGCCTGGGACCTCGCCAAGCACGGCTGCTCCGTCCGCGTCATCGACAAAGGCGAAATTGGCCGCGAAGCCAGCTGGGCCGGCGCCGGAATTTTGCCCGCCGCGACCTATTCGATTGATCAACACCCGCTCGACCAACTCCGCGGTCTCGCCTGCGAGCTCCATCCGCAGTGGGCCGCCGAACTGAAATCCCTCACCGGCATCGACACCGGCTACTGGCGCTGCGGCGGCCTTCATCTCGCCCGTTCCCCCGGCGAAGCCGCCTCACTCGCCGCCTGGGCTACTCTCGCTCGCGAAGAACGCATCCGCATCCAGCAACTTTCAAGCCCCAACCTTGCCGCAATCGAACCCGGCCTTATCTGGGAGGGCGAGGCTCCCGCCGAGCCTCCGCTCAGCCGGCACTCAGTACTCAGCGCTCAGTACCTACTCCCCGACGAATCTCAACTCCGGAATCCTTGGCACGTCTGCGCCCTCCATCGCGCCTGCGAACTCGCCGGCGTCGCAATTACGCCAGCCACCGAGGCGACCGATTTCACAATTGCTAACAATGAACTGATCGCCGTCCAAACAACATCCGGCCCCGTCGCAGCCCACCGCTACTGCTTCACTTCCGGCGCCTGGAGCGGCCAACTCCTCCAGCGCCTCGACATCCACGTCGGCATCCTTCCCATCCGCGGCCAAATCGTCCTCTTCCGCTGCGAAAAACCGCCGATCGCGCACATCATCAACGAAGGCTCGCGCTATCTTGTTCCTCGCCAAGACGGTCGCCTCATCGCCGGCTCAACCGAAGAAGAAGTCGGCTTCGACAAACGCACCACCGCCGAAGCCATCGCCGACCTCACGCAATTCGCCATCGACCTTGTCCCGGCGCTGAAAAACGCCGCGATCGAAAAAACCTGGGCCGGCCTCCGCCCCGCCTCCTTCGACGGCCTGCCCTATCTCGGCCGCCTCCCCAACACTCAAAACGCCTTCATCGCCTCCGGCCACTTCCGCAACGGGCTCTTCCTCTCGCCCGCCACCGCCATCGTCATGAGCCAACTCCTCCGCGACCAGCCGCCCCAAATCGACCTCACGCCCTTCCGCGTCGGCCGCTGACAAAGAGAAATTTAGTTCGATTTGCTCGGCAATCCAAGCCAATAGGCGAGGGACTGGTCCAACTCTTCGGTATCCGGAGTTTTGAGTGTCCCCACCGATTTCAGCACCAATCGCTCATCAATTGCGTGCAGGCCTCGCTTAACGGCGGTCGGCACGTTAAGCCCCGCACCATGGAAGTCCGAAAGCAAAAATTCACCAGACCTCAGCCCAGCCGTGCGGCTGGTCAGTGGCACGAAAATAATGTCGCTCGATTCATGAGGGCTGCTGACGACAACGGCGGGTCGAATTTTGGAGCCTGTTAAATCAGTAAACGGATAGCGAACGAGAATCACGCTACCTCGCGAGTAACTCGCCATAGACATCATCCTCAGCGTTGTCCCAGACTGATTTCAGCGATTCTTCCGAGATTCGCTGCCAAAATCCCGCGTCTTCGTCAGAAAGAACGGTAACGAGAACCTGGGCTCCTTCTGGCAGCGCAGTCGGCTCCCTCGGTTCAATCTTTCCATCGCGAACGACACCCCAATAACTACTCAACATGGATCGCCTCACTTCCTATTCCCAATGCAATACAAATGCGTGCTCGTCCGAATGAAAAGCTGCTGCCCGCTCACCGCGATCGACGACATCGTGAACGTCCCATCCAATTCATTGCGGGCCAGCTCTTTATATTCCGGCCCCGCCGCCAGCACCACCGTCGCCGCGTTCTCCCCCGTGATATACAGCTTGCCATCTGCCAACAGCGGCGACGAATCGATCGTCGCGCCGACGCCCAACCGGTTGTGGTAGATTTCCTTGCCCGTTTTGGCGTCGATCACCGTGATCAGATTGTCGTCGGCCACCATGTAGTAATATTTGCCGTCGCTAACGGGAGTCGGGACATCCGGCCCCCCCGCAGCGTCCCATTTCCAAACCAAATGGCTTTCCGAAACGTCTCCCTTGCCACCGGCTTTCAGCGCCAAGACAGGCTTCTTTCGGGTGCCGGCATAGATCATCCCATCGGCAACCACGGGTGAATTCACGCTGCGATAAAAACCATCCTTCAGCGGATTCAGCCCTCCCGAGCGCCACAGCTCCTCGCCCGTCGCCGGATCGTGCCCCGTCACATAGTCGCCACCGCTCACGACAATCTGCGGCTTACCATTCACCATCAGCAATGCCGGCGTCGAATACGAATCCGGCGCTTCGTTCGGTGCGTCCGTCGGCCGCTCCTTCCGCCAATTCACCTTTCCGCTCTCGCCGCTGAAGGACACGAGGTACGACGGATCATCCGTCTTGTGTCCGTGCAGCACTTCGACAACCACATTGCCATTCAGCAAGAGCGGCGAACTACCGTACCCCCAGTTCAGCCCGAACTTGCCATATTCCTGTTGCAGGTTGTGCGTCCACAACTTCTTGCCGTCTAAATCCAGCGCCGTCAGCACGCCATTGCCCGTCATCACCCACACATGCTTGCCATCCGTCACTGGCGACGGTGAGCTCGAATTCTGCTTGTTGTAGATTTCATTGCCCTGATCGAGCTCCACCGACCACTTCAAGCTGCCATCCTTCTTCGATAAGCAAAGCACCAGCAGTTTTTCTCCGCCCGGATCGCGTTTCGGCCGGCCCTTGCCGCCTTTGCCCGTATCTGGCGCCGGAGCCGCGGCCGCCTGCCCCGCCTCCTTCTTCGACGGCGAAGTTACAAAGACGTGATCGCCCCAAATGATCGGCGTCCCACCGCTCCACGACGGCAACGCCGTCTGCCACACGATATTCTCATTCTTTTCCAAGTTCCACGTCGTCGGCAAATCCTTCGAATCGCTGATCCCATTCCCCGTCGGCCCCCGCCACTGCGGCCAATTCTCATTCGCCCTGGCCGACAACGCAGCCGCGACAATAACGAAGCACCCAACGACGAGATTCAATCGACAAGCAGCCATTACCATCGCTCCAAAATTCCCTCTCCTTTTGGGAAAGGGTGGCGGCGGAGCCGCCGGTTGAGGGTTTACATTATCCGAGCCGCGCTCGCGTTTCCCGGACTTTGAATCATGCCCGAAAACCAAACCTATTTCCAGTTGCCAACGACATGACCGCACACCAACTCTCAAAAAAGTGCTCCTCTCAGCGCCTCCGTGCCTCTGTGCCTCGGTGTCAGATTCTTTCTGCCGTACTGCTGATAACGTGTTCGGTCTCGCCAGCAAACGCCGCCGAATCCAACCGACCCAACATCGTTTACATCCTCGCCGACGACCTCGGCTACGGCGATCT
>DASXLL010000340.1:0-31956 GCA_036496265.1 Pirellulaceae bacterium
CTAATGGCGCAAGCTGCTGACAGGCGAGCAATATCCAAAGAAAATCGCATGGAATACCAACCCGAAGCGTAAGCGAGGGACCACCTGACTGCGAAAATCCCTCGCTTACGCTTCGGGTTGTTGTCTCTCCGCTTTGACAAACGGGGCACGTCGCGCTCGCCGGCATGCGATTCATAGTGACAGACGTGTTGCGGGCGGTTACAATCAGCCGCGTAGAAGAGACAGATTTGTCTGTCAGAGCCAGTTCTGCGCAGCGACCATCCCACCTATCCTGCGTTCAATTGAGTAGCTCCTAAAACGATCCCCCCTTCCCGTTCGTTTCGCGCGCTGAAGCGGCCGCTAGCGGTCTGCCAATCGCGGGAGCCTTAGTTCGTGCATTCAGAGTCCAGCTCAGAGCAGCGCTCGCGGTTTCGCCTCGTCGCGGGCTGGCGCGCGCGAGCGGCCTTCGTTGCCGCGGTCGCTGCGTCGTTATTGTTGGTGACCGCAGCGAGCCGTCTATCTTCGCCGCGGGGCGAGGAAGAGGTTGATCTGTCGGACCTGGTGACGACGACGGTTTGGAAGGGACCCTACGACTACGCGATCAACACGCGAGGGGCGATCGAGAGCGCAGCGAATGTCGAGATCAAGTGTGAAGTGCGCTCGCGTGGCGGATACACGCCAATTCTGGACGTCGTGCCCGAGGGATCGTTCGTGAACGAGGGCGATGTGGTTGTCGAGCTGGACGACAGCATTTTGCGGGAGCAGGAAGACTCGCAAAAACTTCTGATCAGCACGCGGATGTCGCTGCTCTCGCAGGCTGAGAACACGCTCAAAGCGGCCGAGATTGCCAAGCGGGAATATCTCGAAGGGCTGTATCTGTCGCTTGAGAAGCAGATGCTGTCGGATTTGTTTATTGCTGAAAAAGCCAAAGAGTCGGCGGAAAAGACGCTCGCGGCTCAGAAGGCACTTTACGAAAAGGCGATCATTACCGGTTTGCAGCTGCAGGCGGCTTATGCGAGTTACGATGACGCGGTCCTGAAATTCGACGCGGCGCAAACGAATTTGAGCACGCTACGGACGCTCACGAAGGAAAAGGAAGTGACGACGCTGGAAGCTGCGATTGACTCGGCTGAAGCAGACTTGAAGACGCAGCAGCGGAGCTTGCAACTGGAAGAAGAGCGGCTGGGGGATATTCAAGAACAACTTGGCATGTGCACGATCCGAGCGCCGTCGCCCGGCGAAGTGGTATATGTGAATGACCCGGAGTATTCTCGCAGCAGCACGCATCAGCCGTTCGTCGTTCAGCCGGGGGCGATGGTTCGCGCGAATCAGGTGATTATTTGGCTGCCAAATGCCAACGAGATGCAGATTCGGGCGACCGTGACTGAGGCCCGAGTGACCATGGTGCAGCCTGGGATGCCGGTTTCGATCCACGTTGAGGCACTCGACGAAGAAGTGCTGGAAGGCGTGGTGACCAGGGTCAGCCAATTCGCAGAGCCGAAAAGCTTTTGGAGCAATGAGCTCAACAAGTATGCCGTGACGATTAAAGTCAAAGATCCACCGCGGGTTTTGCGCGTGGGTATGAACGCAGCCGTTTGGATTCATGTCGAGCAAGTTCCGGAGGCGCTGCAGTTGCCCGTGCAGGCATTGGCCGAATCGAAAGGGCATTTTTTCTCGCTGGTGAAAGAGGATGACGAGTTCGAAACTCGCGAGGTTGAAATCGTCTCTGTAAATGACCAGGTGGCGACGATCGGTCGTGGTCTGGCGGAAGGAGACGAGGTTGTCATCAATCCTCGCTCGGCGGGTGAATTGCTCAAGCTGCCGGCGCTACCCGATGAAGTCCCAGTGGCACTCGATGAGGCGGAGCGGAATGGGATACCCGGCGGTTGACGTCTCCCGCTCTGCTGATGGCCGGGCCATAATCGTTCGCAATGGAGACGCCAGCCGCTAAACCGCCAAGATCGCCTCGATCTCGCAGTTTCATTGCCAGTCTGGGAATCGCGCTTCTATTGGCGCTGGCCCTGTATTTCGTCATCGCATACATCGGCTTGCCGGCGGCGTGGCGGCTTTATGTGCGGCGGCATCCGGCGCTGACTGATTTGCCTGGAGTTACCTCGACGCACGATCATCATCCGGGCGATCCGATCAATCTTGCGCTCATCGGCCGTGAAGACGATGTAAAGGCCGTCATGCACGCGGCCGGCTGGATCGCGGCAGAGAAGCTCGGTCTAAAAAGCGATCTGAAAATCGCGGCTGCTGCCGTGCTCGACCGGCCCTATGCCGATGCGCCGGTCAGCAATTTGTATTTATGGGGCCGCAAGGAAGATTTGGCGTTCGAGCAGCCGGTGGGCAATAACCCACGGGAACGGCATCATGTGCGGTTCTGGAAAGCAGAGAGCGTCGATGATTTGGGCCGGCCGCTATGGGCGGGCGCGGCAACATTCGATCAGCGCGTCGGCTTCAGTCATACGACGGGGCAAATCACGCATCACATTGCGGCAGATGTCGATGCGGAGCGCGATCATGTGATCGAGACGCTCAATACGACCGGTCGCGTCACAGTCGAATCGATCGACAACTTTCATGAAGTTCGCGAAGGCTACAATGGCGGCGGCGATCGCTGGTTCACCGACGGGAAGTTGCCCGTGGCGACGGTTACGCAGCAGTAGTTTTGGTTGGCGGCCGTACGGTTCTGAGGAAAGTTGCGCGAAGGTAATATTCGGTCAAAGGTACGGTCATTTTTTTGCCAGCTATGGTTACCTTTTTGCCAGTTTGCGGGAAGAAACGCGATTTTCGGAATCCCGAAGCTAGAATGCAACCAGGTCAGGGCGACGAAATTCGATTGTCGCGGGCGGTTTTGCTCATCTCCCCGCCGCTGTTTTTACACGTATGATCGTGACGCCATCCAAAGAGCCGCAGGGCCGCATAGCGACCTTAGTCTCACGGCATTTCGCGGGATTTGCGACCGGGATCACGGTGTGCTTCCTCGCGATGTCGATGCTGGGCTATGTGACAGTGCTGCGGCCAATTCTGCGTCGGCGGGCTCACTTCCGGCCGACGGAGGTTCATAAATCGACGGGCCTGGTCGTGCTGGCGGCGGACGGGAACTCGCTGACGGTGCCCGTGGAGGCGACAACGGTCCTCGGCATCAAAGTCGAGCCGGCTAAAGCCATCGAGCTGCCGCAATCGCTGGAGCTGACTGGCACGCTAACGCTCGATTCGACGCGGCTCCAAGAAGTTCGCAGCCGCTTCGCCGGCGAAGTGGTGGAAATCGGCAAGACGGCCGACGGCTCCCGGACGCTACAGTTTGGCGACCGCGTCGAGAAGGAGCAGCTCATGGCGGTCGTCTGGAGCCGCGAGCTGGGTGAAAAAAAGAGCGAGCTGGTCGATGTACGATCGCAATATCATCTCAACAGCATCACGCTCGAGCGGCTGGAGAAGCTGCGGCACGAAGGGGTGATCGCCGAGCGGCAATATCGTGACGCGGAGCGGGCCGTGGAAACGGACCGGATCAACATTGCCAAGGTGCTGCACACGCTCCAGACGTGGCGCGTGGATGAAGACGAGATCTCCACGGTTGAGGCCGAAGCCAAGCAAATCATTACCGGCAAGGAACAGCCGTCGAGCCAACAATCGGAGCGGTGGGCCCGCGTCGAAGTGCGAGCGGCCCGCAGCGGCACGATTTTGGAACAGAACATTGCGATCGGCGATATCGTGGCAACAAGCGACGATTTGTTCAAGGTCGCCGATTTATCACGGCTGCGAGTGCTGGCCTACGCGTATGAGGAGGATTTGCCGAGGCTGGATACACTCACGACCGATCAGCGGCAATGGATAATCAGCGTGCCGGCCGATCCACAGATGTCGCCACGGCAGGGCGTGTTCGAGCAGATCGGCCGGATCATCGATCCGACACAGCACACGGCGCTGGTCATGGGTTGGGTGGATAACGAAAACAGCATGCTGCGCGTCGGCCAGTTCATCACAGCGACGATCACGCTGCCGTCGCCGGGCAATGAAGTGGTTGTGCCCGTTTCGGCGCTGGTCGAAAAGGGAAGCGAGAAATACGTCTTCGTGCAGTCCGACGCCGAAGCGACGCAGTTTACAAGGCGACAGGTTTCCTATTCGCGGCACGTTGGTGGACAGGCTTGCTTTCATATCGAGCCGCCGCCGGAGGCGCGAGCTAGTGGGGCTAAGGGTGTGCGACCGGGCGAGCGGATCGTGGTTTCCGGCGCGGTGGAGCTATTGCAGGCGTTGACCGATTTGCTGGCGACGAAACGCGAAGAAGCGGCGGAAGGCGTCAAGACGCCGCCGAACGCGTGACCAGCGGCCGGAGCCCTTTCCATGATTCAAAGCCTGATTCGCTGGGCACTCCACTCGCGGCTGGTAGTGATTTTGATCGCACTGGCGCTGGTGGCGTTTGGCAGTTATGCCTTCTTGAATGTGAACGTCGAGGCCTATCCCGATCCGGCGCCGGCGATCATCGAAGTCATTGCGCAGTATCCGAGCGCGTCGGCCGAGGAAGTTGAGCGGCAAGTGACGATTCCGCTGGAAGTGGCGCTGGCGGGAATGCCGGGGCTCGATACGACGCGCAGCCAGTCGATGTTTGAGCTGTGCGACGTTCGCTGCCAATTTGAATACGGCGTTTCTTACAAAGAAGCGCGGCAGGAGGTTCTGAATCGACTCACGCAGGCGGACTTGCCGGATGTGGTCAAGCCGGTGATCTCGCCCTCGTCCGCAACCGGCGAGATTATTCGGTTCACGCTGCAATCACCGAAAAACGCGGACGGCCGCGACATTTACACGCTAAACGATCTGAAGTCGCTGCTCGATTTCACGCTGGAGCGGCGATTCCGCCGCGTGAAGCGGATCATCGACATGGGCAGTTACGGCGGCATGATGAAACGGTATGAAGTGCGGCCCGACCCGGCGCGGATGCTGCGGTATGGCATCACGCTGAAGCAGCTCGAGGCCGCTCTGGCGGCCGCCAACGAAAACGCGGGGGGGCAGTACATCACCGAGGGGCAGACGGTGCAGGTCGTCCGCGGCCTGGGGCTGATCGGGCAGGGAGAAGACCCGATGGAGAAGGCGATCGCGATGGACGATCCACTGGCCGCGGCGTCGTATCTGCGGCAGCGCGAAAACGACCGCATTCGCCAGATTCGGCAGATCGTGCTGGCATCCGTCAATAATGTGCCGATTCGCGTGACGGACATTGTCGAAGGTGGTCCGCTCCTGCCGAACGAACCGCTGGGTCTGGAAGGGGTCGTGGTCGGCCATCGAAATCGGCTGGGGCGCGTTTTGATCAGCCATCCGCTCTATGACGAGCAGGGCCACGAAAAGCTCGACGACGGCGAGCGAAGTTGGAAGGATGAGAACGATGTGGTGCAAGGGATCGTGTTGCTCCGCAAAGGGGAGGAGTCGCTGCCGGCGCTGAAAGACGTTGCGGCAGTCATCGACAAGCTGAACAACACGCCGGGCCGGCTTTTGCCGGGCGTGAAAATCGTGCCGTATTACAACCGCACGCGGCTCATTCACACGACGACCGAAACCGTTCGCGAAAACCTGTTTCACGGCATGGCGCTGGTCGCAATCGTGCTGCTGATGTTCCTCGGCAACGTGCGGTCGGCGATTATCGTGGCGATCAACGTGCCTCTGGCCGTGCTGGTCGCATTTGCCGCACTCTATTTGCGCGAGGAAAGTGCAAATTTGCTGTCGATCGGCGCCGTCGATTTCGGCATTCTCGTCGATTCGTCGGTGATTATGGTCGAGAACGTGTATCGGCATCTGACGCATGACAGCAACCAGGATCAGCCGATTGCCGACCGCGTGCTGAAGGCCGCGACGGAGATGCAGCGGAGCCTGTTGTTTTCGACGGCTATCATGGTTTGCGCATTTTTGCCGCTGTTCACGATGGAAGGACCGGCAGGGCAGATTTTCCGGCCGATGGCTCATACCTACGCATATGCTCTGGGTGGGGCGCTGTTCTTGGCGGTGACGCTGTCGCCGGTGCTGTGTACTTTGCTGCTGAAAAACGTGCAGCCCAAGCCCGACAACTTTGTCGTCGTATGGCTGCAGCGTACATATGCCTGGCAGCTGCGCCATGCGATGCGGTATTGGTTCGTGAGTCTGGGAATGTTCGTGGTGCTGTTGGCGGTGACGGGATTTTTGCTGCCGCTGCTCGGCCGCGAGTTCATGCCGGCGCTCGAAGAAGGCAACATTTACGTTCGCGCGACGTTTCCACTCAACGCCTCGCTGGATGAGGTGACGCAGCGGGCAATCATCGCCCGCGACGTATTTAAAAAACACATGGAGGTGGAAACGGTGGTCGCGCAAGTCGGCCGGCCCGACGACGGCACCGATCCGACCGGTTTTTACAATGTCGAGTTTTACGTGCCGATGAAACGGCGGGAAGATTGGCCGATCGATGACGATCTCGATCGCCGCCGCACCAAGGACGAAATCGTCGCGGAAATCAACGACGAGCTGAACCGCGGCTTTCCCGGCGTGACCTGGAATTTCTCGCAGTACATTCGCGACAACGTGATGGAGGCGATGTCGGGCGTGAAGGGCGAAAACTCGATCAAGATCGTCGGTTCGGACTTGCGGACGCTGGAGAAAACGGCCAACGAGGTCATGGCCCGCGTCGCCGACGTGCCGGGCGTCACCGACGTTGGCCTGTTTCGCATCATGGGGCAGTCGAATCTCAACTTTCCGATCGATTTGGATAAAACGGCCCGCTGGGGCGTGAGCGTTTCGGACGTGCAGGACGCGCTGCGCACCGCCGTGGGCGGCAAGGCGGTGACGCAAGTCATCGAAGGGGAGCGGAGCTTCGATCTGGTCCTGCGTTGGCCGGCGAGCTTGCGATCGAGTCGCGAAGCGATCCTCGATATTCCGGTCGATGTGACGACGAATGTCGTACGGCCGGGCGATGCGCCTTCCATTAGTTCCACGACGCTGACGGGCGCCGCGGCAGGGCCGTCGCCGATGGGCAGCGAGATGCCGCTGCCGTCGCTGACCGGCAGCACCCGCGACGCGGCGATCAACTACATCGGCCGCACGCCGCGGCGGCGAATCGCTGATTTCGTCACGCCGCTGACGGCGGATCAAGAGCATCACAGCAATAGCGGCTCGTTCGTTCAGCCGGGAGCTTCGACGATCTACCGCGAGGAAGGCCAGCGGCTGATCGCGATCAAGTTCAGCGTGCAGGGCCGCGACCTCGGCGGCACGGTGGCCGAGGCGCAGGCCAAGATTTCTCCGCTGGTGAAGCCGCCGCTTCGAATCGAATGGTCCGGTGAATTCCAGCAGATGCAGCGGGCCGAAGAGCGCCTGATGCTCGTCGCGCCATTGTCGCTGCTCTTGGTGATCGTGATGCTCTACCTCGCGTTTTTGTCGCTGCTCGATGTGGCGATCGTGCTCGCGAATGTGATAACGCTCGTCTGCGGCGGCGTGTTGGCGCTGTTGATCGTCCACATGAACTTCAGCGTCTCGGCCGCGGTCGGCTTCATCTCGATTTTTGGCGTGGCGATCATGAATGGGTTGATTCTCGTGTCTTCGATTCATCATCTGCGATTGCACGGTCATGACTTGGAAGACGCCGTGCTTGAAGGAGCGACCAAACGCCTACGGCCGATGCTGATGACGACGCTCACAGCCATTTTGGGCCTCGTGCCCGCGGCACTTTCCACGCGAATCGGCGCTCAGAGCCAGCAGCCGTTGGCCGTCGTCGTCATCGGCGGGATGCTGATGTCGCTCCTATTGAATCAGCACCTAACCCCCGTCCTCTACTACGTCTTCCGCAAGCAGCCGCCGACAGAAGAAGCGGCGAGGCTGGCGGAATGAGGCGTCATGGCCGTTTTGGTCCTTGGTTCTTCGGTTCTTGATTCTTTGCTTCGCTGGGCACGGCAATCATATCCATCACGTATCGCGACCCATCGTGTCCGGTCGCTTGAATGAGCGCTTTCGACGCCGCCGGGGGCCGCGCCGGATCATAAAACTTCGGCCTAATCGCATTATGAGCCTTCGAGATTTCGTCATCGGTCACGTAGTACGTCGCTTTGGCCAAATGCTGAAAGTCGCTACCCGTTTTTGCCAGCAATTTGCCGAGGGCATCGAAGGAGGCTTGGAGTTGTTCGTCCGCCGAACCGGTCGCCGGCGAAGCAATGTTGCCGATGAAGATCGTGCCACCACGGTTGATGCGTGCTACGCGACTGAAGACGGGCGAAGCGGTCATGCCGGGTGGCGTAATAAATTCAATCGCTTCCTTGGCATCGTTATTGGCCGGGCCGCCCCAAGCGATGAGTTCGATTTCGATTTGCGGTGAGGCGGATTTCCATTCGACGAAGGAAACGGACGGCACAGGATCAGGCGCGAAGTACTTTTTGATTTCGTCGTACACTTCGCGCGCCGAGACCCTCGGGTGCAAAAAGCATTTGAGCTGCGCTATGTCGTCCTTGGTGCGGCCACAGTGCTTGAGTGTTGCCGTAAGGCTCTCCAGAGTCTTGCGCGTCGCCTCGCGAAGTGAATCGGCTCGCTCGGCCTGGCCGGAGATGTAGATGCGTTTGCCGGCGGGCATGATCCAGCCTGTTCTGAGTTGGGTAACCGCATCTGGATTGAATGGTGCGACGGCGACGGCGTCGACCTCCACCAATGCCCCGATCGGCAGCGGCGTGGCGACAAGACTCACCGCCGGCTGATGCGATCCCTGAAAAGTTGCGGCCAGCTTTTTGGATACCGCGCGAGCCGTCTCATGGTTAGCCACATAGAAGTTGAGCTTCGCCACTCGGTCGAGGCTGCCATAGGCCGCGTCGCGGATTAGTGAAAAGAGGCCGTCGAGTTGAGCGGCGGCATCTCCAGGATGAGCTGAGTTGCCCGCTTGGTCCAGTAGCATGAGCTGTGCCGTGTGCATCAGCGCCACGTTACCAACGACCACCGCGGCCGAGCTGCCGGTAGCCGGATTCCGTTCAACGTAGCGCAAGGCCGGCGCAGCGGCGGTCTGGGTGGTTGCGTTTTGGGCCGCGACAGGCGCAATGATTCGCGAAGGATGGACACGATCATGATGGATCGTGTTTTCCGCCGCTTTTGCGTCTATCGGGAATTCAATTGTTTGCGGCCCGCCGGTTTGCGGATTTGGGTCGTAGAGCGGCGAACCGGGGCTGGCGATGGTGACTCGGATACGGTGGCCGGTGTTGAAGATTTGGCTGATCCAGCCAACGTCGAATTCGAGTTTGCAAATTTTGCCGGGTTCGAGAAGCGCCTCGTGATCGAAGTCCTCGCGATAGCGGGCTCGTCGAGGATAGTCACAAATCAAGATGGAGCGGCCATCGGGATAGACGTCGCTGATGCGGACGAGAAAATCTGTGTCGCGAGCCGTGGAGGAGACGAACAATTCGGCGCGAATGCGGCCGGTCCATTCGACGGGCTGAGGAAACGGTTCGCTGGTGAACGTGCGAACGTCGGGCTGCTTTTCGAAAGCTCTGGCGTCCTTAGCACCGGGAAAGCTGGTGCCGGGAATCTGTGTTGGGTTTAGAGGATCGCTGACGAAAGCTGTCGAACTCATCTCCACCTTGGGAAGCGTCGGACTTAGGCGACCGTCGGATTGCAAATAGACCGATTCGGCCGGCATCGCCGGTGGCCAGTCTTTGGCTGTTCGCCACTCATTTCCCGATGCTTTTTCTTCGCCGACGGCACCCATGACGTAGTAGCGGACTGCTGGTTCGCGCGCCACGCCGTTGTCTTTGTCTTTTAGATAGTGATCAAACCACCGCACCATGTGCTCGTTCTCCGGCCAGATCGCATTTTCCGGGAAGACGAGGTCGCCGACCTTGTTCGTCTTGTTCAGCCGGCCATGTAGCCAGGGGCCAATGACAAGTTGCTGCTTCCCGCGCGAATTCGGCCCGCCATGGTGTTGGCGGCCGATGAAGCTGGCGATTGAACCCTGATTCATAAAATCAAACCAACTTCCGATCGTGAAGCACGGCACGTTCATCTTGTCGAAGTGCAGCGAGCAGTCTTCTTGCTTCCAGTAGTCGTCGTAGTTCGGATGCCGAAACCATTCTTCGAGCAACTTGCGGTTGTCGTCGGGATTGCGGCAGTTGTTGGCTAATGCCAGGAAGCGGTTGGGCCGCGTGGTGCCACCGATGCGATAACCTTCTTGAAACAGGCTCAGGCCCGTATCGACCATGTATTGGCACTTGAGATGCGGCGGCTGAGTGACGGCAAGAAAATTCTGGGCGTAGCCGCCTTGCGAGCCGCCGAAGGTGCCGACGTTGCCGCTGCACCACGACTGCTTCGCTAGCCACTCACAGGTGTCGTAGCCGTCTTGCAATTCGCCCCAGCCCAGGGCGCGATAGCCGACCCAAGCGCCTTCGGAGAGATGCGTGCCGCGGAAATTGACGAGGGCGACGACATAGCCGGCGTCGGCGAGCCTGGCAGCGGCTTTGCGAGTGCCCGCGCCGCGGAGATCGGCATAGCGCTGCTCAAAAATGGCGGGCCAGGTCCCGCTGCCGGCCGGAAAATAGAGATACGCCGACAGCTTCTGACCATCGCGCATCGGAATCATCTCGTGGCGTTCGGTGACGGAACCCAAGTCGAGGTCGGGTTGGGCCAAGGCGAGATTGGTCAAGCTGAGAACCGAAATAACGACGAGGATCGAGATTCGTTTCATAGTTTGATCGCGGCTCTCATAGCGGGCCGATTTCCTTTGGCATAATACCTAGTCGGCATCGGTCGGCGGCAGCACTCCGGTCACGACGGCGAGGCGCAGCTCTTCGGGAGTGGCTTCCCAAGTTGCCATGTAGGTTGGCTCCAGTGGCACCAGGATGTGCAACGAATTCGTCAGGAACAGCGGCATGTCGGCCAGCTTGTCGCCGACGCCGACCGGCTCGATGTAGGCCGCCCGTTCGCCACCGGTCTCGTAGGACGCCAGAATTCGATCCTTGCCCTCCGGTAGCGTGAACGGCTCCTCCTCGACTTCATCCCAAATTGCCTTGTGGATGCCAAACGGATCACGCGGCGTGGGCGGGAATAGATCGACAACCAAAACGTGAATGCCCTTCTTGAGGAACTCCGTGGTCTTTTCGACGAAATCGCGAATTGCCGCCCGGCTGTCTTTGTATCCCCGCGAAACAATCTCGATCACGGCAATGATTCGGCCCAAGTGATGCCGCACGACGATGCGGTTGGCCTTGCTGGCATAAAAATCCTTGGTAGTCCTCCGCACGAATCGCGTCACCGGCCGCTCAGCGAGAGCGACGCCGCCTGTTTCTTCTTGGGCCGCTCGCCGGCTTCTGGCCTCAATGGCCAGGACATCCGACTCCAGCGGCCCGGACTTTTGCTCGACCAACGCGGCCACGCCCTGCGGCAGCCGGCCGGCATTGAGGGCATCAGTAATCCGAATCGTCCAACTCTGATGAAAATGATGGAACAATCCCGACGGAACGCGGGTCCAATCATGCAGCGGCATTGGTCAATCCTCCCCGACTGAATTATAGCCTCAGCCGGAGGTGGCATTACGGAGTTTCGGCTAAGAGGCGTTGGCGTTCGGCTTTGAGTTCGGCGAGGGTAGGTTTTAGTGAAGGGTCCTGAATACGATTGGTGAGCTCGTAGGGATCGGACCGGAGGTCGTAGAGTTCGTCGGAGTCAGCCAGGTCGCGGTAGTGGATGTATTTCCAGCGGTCGGTGCGGACGGTTTGGTAGCCCATGTTTTTGACGCGGGGGAAGACTGCGTCGGTGAAGTATTCGACGAGTATCGATTTTCGCGGTTCATACGATTGACCCCGCAGAAGCGGCGCAAATGAACGGCCATGCATTTTTTCGGGCTGCTTGGCCGCGCTTAGTTCCAACAACGTCGGCGCGAGATCAATGCTGAGGATGAATTCGTCGAAGGTTGTGCCGGGCTTGATGAGCGGCGGATAGCGAATGAGCAGCGGGATGCGGATGGTTTCTTCGTAGGCGAGGCGACGCTCGACGCTGAGGCAGTGCTCGCCGTAGAAGTAACCGTGATCGCTGGTGAAGATAACCATCGTGTTGTCGAGCTGGCCGGCTTGTTTGAGTGCGTCGAGGATTTGGCCGATGCCTTCTTCGGCCGCCATGAGCAGGCGGAGGCGGTTACGGATGGTTTCGTCGTCGGTTGCTGTCTCGCGCGAGAGCGGTGGGACGCCATCGAGCTTTCGCATCAACGCCGGCTTGTCATTCGGCACTTGAAACGCGTTCGGCCGGCGCGGTGGCTTGTCGTTGGCGTACATGGTTTTGTGGCGCTCGGCGGGAATGAATTTGCCGGCGTTGGGGTCGCTGATGGTGCCGTCAGCGCGTTGTTCGAGGTCGGGATGGACGCATTTATGCGACACGCACAGACAAAACGGTTTTGCGTGCGACGATTTCAGAAACCTAACCGCGTAGTCGTTGAAGATGTCGGTCACGTAGCCTTTGGCTTGGATCGACTTGCCATCGACGTTCAGATCGGGATCGATGTATTTGCCCTGGCCGGGAACGCCGACCCAGTGGTCGAAGCCGGGGCGAGGCGAGGCATCGACGCCCATGTGCCACTTGCCGACGAAGGCCGTTTCATAGCCGGCGTCGTGCAACAGTCGCGGCTAGGTGATCATGGCATGGCTTTGAGGACTGCGATCGACATTGTCGAAGATGCCGTTGGTGTGAGCATAGAGGCCGGACATGAAGCAAGCCCGGCTGGGGGAGCAGAGGGGCGTCGTGGCGAAGGCATTTTTGAAGATCGCCCCCTCTTTCGCGAGGCGGTCGATGTTCGGTGTTTTCACAAACGGATGGCCAGTGCAGCCGAGCTCGTCGAAGCGAAGGTCGTCCATCAGGATGAAGACGAGGTTGGGGCGGGGCGGCTGCTGAGCATTCACGGTCGGCACGGAAACAAGCAGCACTAGCAGAAAGCCAACTCGCAACATGACTGGTTTCTCGACGAAGAAGGGGAACACTAATTCGCACTGATTGTCGCTAATGGGCAGAATCCATGCGACCATTAGAGCTGATTAGCGAAGATTAGTGTTCCGCATTCTCTCCGATCAACGCGACGGTTAAACTGAGAGCATGTCGAATTCACATGTTGGCGATTCGATCGTCTGGATGACACTCGTGGCGGCAATCGGCAGCAGCGTCGGTGCTGTCGAGCCGGCAGCGGTTAAGCCGCTGCCGCCGGCGCATGCTCATAATGATTACGAGCATGCGCGTCCGCTGCTTGATGCGCTCGATCACGGTTTTTGCAGCGTGGAGGCGGATATTTGGTTGACGCCGGATGGTTTGCTGATCGGGCATGATAAGAAGGATTTGAAGCCGGGGCGGACGCTGGAGACGTTGTATTTGGAGCCGCTGCGGGAGCGGGTAAAGGCGAATGGCGGGCGGGTGTATAAGGATGGGCCGGAGTTTTATCTGCTGATCGACTCGAAGACTGAAGCCGATTCAACCTACGCGGCGTTGGATCAGGCGCTCGCCAAATACGCCGATGTATTGTCAGTGACTCGCGACGGAAAGATCGAGCCAAAAGCAGTCACGGTCATTTTGAGCGGCTTTCGGGCGTTTGATGCGGTCGCGAAGCAGCTCACCCGGTACATCGGGATCGACGGTCGGCCGGAGAATCTGGATGACAATCCGCCTGCGGATTTATATCCGTGGATTAGCGGTAATTGGCAACTATTCTTCAAGTGGAAGGGAGACGGACCCATACCGGCTGCTGAGAAGCAGAAGCTGGACGAGATGGTGAAACGAGCGCACGAGCAGGGCCGGAAGATTCGGTTTTGGAACACAGCCGAGAAGCCGGCGATGTGGAAAGAGCTGTTGGCGGCGGGAGTGGATTACATTAATACGGATAAGCTGGATGAGTTGCAGCAGTTCTTGCTGGCACAGAAGTAAGCAACCACGAAAGACACGAAATACACGAATGAGTCGCACGCAAACAGAGCCGATGCAGCATGTGGATGATTGGGAAGAGTCGCTGAAGTCGCGTTATCCCGCGCCGAGCGGCGAGAAGCCCCAGGAGGCGTTTCGGGATTATCGCGCAGAGGCGCGGCCGAGCGTGAAGGAATTTTACCGGCTCAATCACCGCAATCAGACGCTCGATTTTGTGAAGCAGAAGAAGGCGGAGTATTTGCCGCTGCGAAAGAAGAAGATGGGCATATGGGAAGCGATGGAGTTTCTCAATACGCTGGTCGATGACAGCGATCCCGATACGGACCTCGGCCAGATCGAGCACTTGATGCAGACGGCGGAGGCGATTCGGGCCGATGGTCATCCGCGGTGGTTCATCCTCACAGGGCTGATTCACGATCTGGGCAAGATTTTATGCTTGTTTGGTGAGCCGCAGTGGTGCGTTGTCGGCGATACCTTTCCGCTGGGCTGCGCGTTTTCCGACAAGATCGTGTTCCCGGAGTTTTTTGCGGACAATCCGGACAGCAACGATTCGCGGTACAAAAACGCGTGCGGCATCTATACCGCCGGGTGCGGACTCGACAACGTGCAGCTGTCGTGGGGCCACGACGAGTATTTGTATCAGGTGACGAAGTCGTATTTGCCCGAGCCGGCGTTGTATATGATTCGCTATCACTCGTTTTATCCGGGGCACCGGGAGCGAGCGTACGATCATCTGATGAACGATCGCGATCGCGAGATGTTCGAGTGGGTGCGAAAGTTCAATCCGTATGATCTCTATAGCAAGGCAGCGGCGCGACCGGATGTGGCCGCGCTGAAGCCATTCTACGAAGAACTGATTGCGGAGTTTTTTCCGCCGATTCTCGATTGGTAGTGGCCGCAACTCGCCGTATTCATTGGCGATTGGAGGCCTCATCGCGCGGTGCGACGTGGCTACAAATGCGGCATGCGCGTTGCTCTACTCGTAAGACGTGACGTTATGGACGTGCATTACAGGCCGGTTATTCGTCACAGCTTGCCAGTTTGCGACCACATATCGATAGCAAAGTCGTGCTGGCAACGGTTTTGTCTTATGCAGAGCATGGGCAAAGGGACGCGAAATGACCTATGATTCAGTTGGTTCGCGGGGATGAATTTTTAAGCGGTCGGCCGAATATCCGGCTGCCACGTGAGGAGCAAAAGTTATGACACGGGTGATGAAAACAGCGATTGCGATACTCGTCGCGGGAGTTGTCGGTGTTTCAAGCAACTCCGCCGAGGCTTTTTGGGGGCATCGGCAGCAGGTGGTCACAACGGGTTACCCGGTGGTGGCCGCGGCGCCTGTGGTCACAGCAATGCCCGTGGTGGCGGCGCCGGTGGTGACGGGATACGCGCCGGCGGTGACGACGAGTTATGCCCCCGTTACAACGTCGTATTCGTTGCCGAGCGTGCCGGCGGTCGCGCCGGTGGTCGTCGCGCGACCGGTTGTGACTGCCGCGCCGGCCGTAACGAGCTATTACGCTCCGACGACGTCGTATTATGCGCCAGCCGTGTCGGCCCCGGTGACCAGCTACTATGCTCCGACGACGACGGTGGCCGCTCCGACCACAAGCTATTACGCTCCAGCTATGACGCCGAGCTATGTGGGGACGGTAGGCACCTCCACCTACTACGCTCCGGCGGTGCCTGTCATCATTCGCCGGGCGTGGTAACTTCGAGCCACGAGTCGCGAACACCTCAGTGCCCCGGCTGCTGACAGTCGGGGTATTTTTTTGCGCGCAGCGCACGGTTGATTTTCTTCGGCGGCGCGTTGATCATAGGTTGGCCGTGAATCACGGCTGCCACGCCGGATCGCTGGTGAGCACAGCCCACCCTACGAGTTCCCCCCCCTCTCGCGCCAGTTTTTGAAATGACCGCTATCGCTGATCCCGCGCCATCGTCGTCAGGACGTTTTCAAGCACCCCATCCCGGCAGCAAGGCGATGCCGCGCTGGGACACGGGCGAATTAATCGATGCGCCGATCTTCACCTCGCGAAATATCCTCGCAATGCTTGGTCCGGGTTTGGTGATGGGCGCGAGCGCCATTGGTGGCGGTGAGTGGCTGGCGGGGCCGGCGGTAACGGCCAAATATGGCGGTACTTTGCTTTGGGTCGCCACCGTTAGCATCATCTTTCAAGTCATCTACAACATCGAAATTAGCCGCTACACGCTTTATACCGGCGAGCCGATTTTTACTGGCAAATTTCGGATTCCGCCGCATCCGATGATTTGGCTCGTGGTGTATTTGCTACTCGACTGGGGTTCGGTTGCGCCTTACCTGGTAACGAACGCCGCAGTGCCAGTCGAAGCAATCTTTCTGCAACAACTGCCGCAGCACGACACGATTCCCTGGCATTGGTGGATGCATAAGTGGCTGTGCACGGGTCTTTACTTGACGATCATGCTGCCATTGATTTTTGGCGGCAAAATTTATGACGCTCTGAAAGTCGTCATGGGGTTCAAGCTGATTGCGGTGTTCAGCTTTCTGTTGTTTCTCGGCATTTTCTTCGCCAAGCCATCGAGTTGGGTCGATATCATTTCCGGCTTAGTAAAATTCGGTAATGTTCCGGTGCTGAAGGGCGAGGACCTCAATGGCAACGGTGTGCTTGATCCTGGCGAAGATTTTGACGGTGATGGCCATCTGGACGTCGTCGAGGAAAAGTTGCCGCCGAGCATTGATACCAACGGCGACGGCAAGCCCGACACATGGCCCAAGGATGCCGAGGGCCTGCCGATCAAGCATCGCGATCTGGATGGAGACGGAACATACGACGGCAATAACGTCGAAAACGTGTTTATCGAGGCAATCACGCGCGGCCGATTTCCACACGTCGATTTGTCGCTGATTGCGGTGATCGCCAGCTTGGCGGCGATTGCTGGAAACGGCGGTCTGACGAATACGCCCATCAGCAATTTCACTCGCGATCAAGGCTGGGGAATGGGCCATCACGTGGGGGCCATTCCTAGTGTTGTCGGCGGACACGGCATTACGCTGTCGCATGTGGGCTGTGTGTTTCAGGTGAATGAGGAGACACTGCCCAAATGGAAGCGCTGGTATCGCCACATCTGCCGAGATCAGTTGTGCGTATGGATGATGGCATGTCTGATTGGTGTGTCGCTACCGAGCATTTTGTCGGTCGAGTTCCTCAAACGTGGCAAGGACGCGAGTGATTGGACGATGGCGGCGCTGACCGCGGGTGGCGTGCAAAAGCATGTCACCGATCCGCCACCGGGCGTGCTCGCTCATTCCGAGCCGCTCAAATCAACAATTTCTGGCGTGCAGTGGGGCAAGTTCTTCTGGGGCGCGACGCTGTTTTGCGGCTTCCTTGTGCTCATCACTAGCCAAACGACGACGATGGACGGGTTTGTGCGGCGCTGGGTTGATGTGATTTGGACCGCCAGTCCGCAAATGCGCCGGCTTGAAGCCGACAAGATCAAGTATGTTTATTTCACGCTGTTGGTGATCTATGCCGCTTGTGGCATTGCCATTATCTGGGCCACGGAAAAACCCGGCTTTGTGTTTAAGCTCGCGACGACGGGCTACAACTTCGCTCTGGCGTTCAGTGCCTGGCACACCATTGCGGTGAATACATTCCTGATGCCAAAAGAGCTTCGGCCGGGCTGGTTCCCGCGGATTGGCCTTGTGCTGGCCGGTGTTTTTTTCCTCTCGCTCGGCGTAATGTCCTCGCTGCAACTCGCGGGCGTGGTAAAATAAGACCAGAGGGACATGCAATGGAATCTGGAAGATTTGACGAGACGATGCGAGCTCTAGCCGACCGAGTTCCATTCCGGCCGTTCACTGTGGCGCTCGTCAACGGAGACCGCTATGAAGTTGATCACCCTCGGGCAGTCGTGGTCCGCGACGGCGTCGCCGTGTACGTTGCAGCCGGCGGTGTGCCGGTTATCTTCGACCATGAAGGCGTAAGCCAAGTGATCGGCGACCTGATGGGACAACGGGGCGAGTAGATCGCCGTCGCGGTCGTCACCTTTTTACTCTGCCTTTGCAAACATCCCCTCAAACGTCGCCCGTGTGGCTTCTAAGCCTCGCCGCATCATAATGATGTCCATGCCGAAGGAGAGCATGCGGCAGCCGGCGGTGTAGGCGCGGTCGGCGAATTTTGGATTGACGGCGATGGTGCCCCAGTTCTTGTTGTGCTTTTTACAGGCAGCGGCGACGCGGTCGATGGCGGACCAGAGCTTGTTGCTTTCCCACTGGGCGAGGACGCCGAGGACTTGGGAAAGGTCGCTGGGGCCGACGAAGAGGAGATCGACACCGTCGATGGCGGCGATGGCTTCGCATTCTTCCAGGGCGCCGGCCGTTTCGATTTGGATGGCGACGAAGTTGTCGCGGTTGGCGTCAGCGCTGAGTTGAGGCAGAGTTTTGGCGCCATAAAGCGCGTCGTAACCGCTGCCGTTGAGGCCGCGGTTGCCGCGCGGGGCGAACTTGACCCATTGCAGGAACTCTTCGGCGTGCTTGGCTGATTCGACGCGGGCGGCCATCAATCCACCGGCACCGGCTTCGAGATTTGCGGTGGCGTCGGCATAGTTGGTCATCGGCATGCGGACGAAGCAGTCCATTCCATTGGCTCGGCCGGCGCAAGCGGCGAGGACAACTTGCTCGTAAGTGATGCCCGCATGTTCTTGATCGATCCAAAAGCCGTGGTAGCCGCCAACCATGCCGTGGACATCGAAGACGGCGGGATGCATAAGTCGGCCGACGCAAAAAATACGGCAGAGCTGGCCTTTGGCGAGGCGGTCTTTAAAGCGATGCATGGCAGGAATGCTGAGGTAGGAATGATGAATGCTGAATTTTTATAACGCATGCGACCATGAGTCGCGACTGGCGGCACTTTCCGTAAGCCCAGACAGCACGCCAGTCTTCAGCATCCAATTTGCAGCATTCAGAATTGGTCGTTCTTGCCCAGTTTATGAAGTTCCCGTAAGCCGCACGGTCTATCTTGTCCGTCTTGTAGCAGGGTGGTACGCTCTAATCTGAGGTTGCCTGGATTGCCAGGCGATGCGCGGCCGAAGGGACAACAAGTGCCGCTATCGCGATTTAACGGGGGTCAAACCCTCGCGGTCGCGGCCAGCCACATCCCGCCCGCCTTTTGCGGCTTAGCCGCACCCGTGCCGTGGATTTTCAGCTTAATCTTGAAACCGAAACGGTGGAACATTGCCATCCGTCGCAGGCTTTGTGCGCGCAGCTGGGTGATAGCGTGCGCGTTGTCCTGCGGCAGTTGCAAGCGGCCAAAACAGGCGCGGCGATGATTTGCGACGGTGGCAAGCTGGTCGGTGTGTTTACCGAGCGGGACGCCCTGCGGCTGCTGGCCGACGATGCGAATCTCGATATGCCCGTGTCGGAAGTGATGGTTCGCAATCCGGTCGCTGTGCGGAAGACGGATACGGTGGGACGGGCAATTTCGCTCATGAGCGGCGGCGGTTTTCGCCGATTGCCGATTGTCGATGAGACCGGCAAGGTGCACGGCGTCCTCAAGGTGTCCGGTCTGCTGCACTATTTGGTCGAACATTTTCCCAAAATCGTACACACGCTTCCTCCCGAGCCGCATTACAAGACGGCGGACCGGGAAGGGGCATAAAGCGGGAATGACGAATGACGAAATCCGAATGACCAATGAGGGGATTTCCGACCACCACAGTTGGCCGTTCGTGCTTCTTCATTGGTCAATTGAAATCGACGCGAGATAATTGAGATAAGTTTCACGTGACAAAGCGGCGTCCAAAGAAAAAGGACGTCAAGTAACAATCATGTCCACAACATTAGCTGAACCGGTTCCGGAGACGCACAAAGAAATTCACGAGCTACCGAGCGCGACGGTGCGGTTTGCCGGCGACTCGGGTGACGGCATGCAGCTCACGGGCGAGCAGTTCACGCGGACGAGCGCCTTGCTGGGCAACGACGTTTCGACGTTTCCAGATTTTCCGGCCGAAATTCGCGCGCCGCGCGGGACGCTGGCGGGCGTTAGCGGTTTCCAGGTTCACTTTTCGAGCACCGACATCTACACGCCCGGCGACACGCTTGATGCGCTGGTGGTGATGAATCCGGCCGCGCTGAAGACGAACGTCACGGATCTTCGCAAGGGCGGCATCCTTATCGCCAATTTGGACAATTTCAAGGAAAAAGATTATCAGATGGCGGGTTATGACGCGAACCCGCTTGACTCGGAGGTTTTGGAGCACACCTATCAGCTCTTCAAAGTTCAGATGTCAAAGATCGTCGAGCAGGCGCTGAAGAGCTCGCCGCTAACATCAAAGGAAAAGGACCGCTGCAAGAACTTTTTTGCGCTGGGTCTGGTGTATTGGCTGTACGGCCGCGACCTTGCGCCAACGATTCGCTACGTCAATGAAAAGTTCGCCACCAAGCCGGACATCATTGATGCAAATATCACCGCGCTGCGGGCTGGTTGGAACTACGGGGAAACGACCGACGCATTTGTCAGCAGCTATCGAATCGAAAAAGCCAAGTTGCCGCCGGGCACCTACAAAAACATCAGCGGCAATGTGGCAATGGCCTATGGCCTGATGGCGGCGGCGCACCTGAGCGGCAAGGACCTGTTCCTCGGCAGTTATCCGATCACGCCCGCCAGCGACATTTTGCACGAGCTGTCGAAATTCAAGAACTACGGCGTGCGGACGTTCCAAGCGGAAGACGAAATTGCGGCAATCTGCTCGGCGATCGGCGCCGCTTACGGCGGCCATATGTCTATCACAACGTCGAGCGGCCCCGGGATCGCGCTCAAGGGCGAAGGGATTGGCTTGGCGATCATGCTCGAGCTGCCGATGCTCATCATTAATGTTCAGCGCGGGGGCCCGAGCACGGGTTTGCCGACGAAAACGGAGCAGGCGGACTTGTTCCAGGCCATCGTCGGCCGCAACGGCGAATCGCCCATGCCGGTGATTGCTGCGAAAAGCCCGGCCGATTGCTTCGATGTCGCCCAAGAAGCGTGGCGGATTTCCACGCGGTTTATGACGCCGGTGATGGTGCTTTCCGACGGTTACATTGCAAACGGCAGTGAGCCGTGGTTGCTGCCGGATGTGACCAAGCTGCCGAAGATTGAAGTGAAGCATCCTGGTCCGCTGGAATCGGGCGAAAAATTCCTACCGTATAAACGGGACGAGCTGCTCAGTCGGCCGTGGGCGTTGCCGGGCACGAAGGGACTGATGCATCGGATTGGTGGCCTGGAAAAACAAGACATTACGGGCAATGTGAATTATGAGCCGGAAAACCACCAGCACATGATCAACACGCGGGCCAAAAAGGTCGAGAATGTGGCCCAAGTCATTGAGCTGCAAGACGTCGAAGGGCCCGCGACGGGCGACTTGCTCGTGCTGAGTTGGGGCGGGACTTTTGGCGCTTGCAAGACGGCCGTTGAAACTTGTCTGGAGCAAGGGCTGAAGGTGGCTCACTGCCATCTGCGGTGGGTTAACCCGTTCCCGCGGAATCTCGAGAAGATTTTGCGCAGCTACAAGAAGGTGCTGATCCCCGAGCTCAACATGGGCCAGCTTCGCACGTTCATTCGCTCGAAGTTTTTGATCGATGCTCAAGGATTCAACAAGGTCAAAGGCCGGCCGTTCGCCGTGCAGGAGCTCGTGAATGAGATCCGGCGGCAACTCGGCCTTTCGACCAACGGACAACCGGCCCGCGAGACGGCCGTTGCCGTGGCGGAGCTTGCCGGGGCGGCGGATAGCGGTGGGTGAGACGAATGCCGCGGAGCGGCAAGGAAAACCGTTCCCACGCAGAGCGTGGGGACGAGGAAAATGCAGAATCAGACTGAAAACAAGAAACAACTTTCAATTCAATAAGAGTCATGTCCACAACAACTGTCCCTACTGCTCTCACTCCTGCGGATTTCGCGAGTGATCAAGACATCCGTTGGTGCCCGGGCTGCGGCGATTACGCCATTTTGACGGCGATGAAGAAGATCATGCCGCAGGTCGGCATCCCGCGCGAAAAAATCGTGTTCATCAGCGGCATCGGCTGCAGCAGCCGCTTTCCGTATTACATGAACACCTACGGCATGCACAGCATTCACGGCCGCGCGCCGGCGATCGCCACGGGGCTGAAAAACGTGCGTCAAGATTTGCAGGTCTGGGTGATCACCGGCGATGGCGATGCGCTCTCGATCGGCGGCAATCACTTCCTGCACTGCATCCGCCGCAATGTCGATCTGCGGATCGTGATGTTCAATAACCGGATTTATGGGCTGACCAAGGGCCAATACTCGCCTACTTCGCCGCTGGGCAAAGTTACCAAGAGCACGCCTTACGGTGCGATCGACAATCCGCTCAATCCACTGTCGGTTGCAATCGGCTGCGAAGCGACGTTTGTGGCACGGTCGATCGATGTGAACCAAAAGCATCTCGCCGAGACGCTCAAGCGGGCGGCGGAGCACAAAGGCACCGCGTTCGTCGAGGTCTATCAGAACTGCAATGTGTTCAACGATGAGGCCTGGGACTATGCCACGGACCGGACCACGAAGTTCGACACGACCATCGAGTTGGAGCACGGCAAGCCGCTGATTTTCGGCAAGAACAAGGACAAAGGCATTCGGCTGAACGGGACCGAACCGGAAATCGTCGAGCTCGGCAAGGGCGTGAATCCGGATGATCTGTTGTTCCACGACGAAAAATCGCTGGAGCCGACCCACGCGTATCTGCTCAGTCGGATGCGGCATCCGGAGTTTCCCGAGCCGATTGGCGTGTTCCGCGATGTGGATTCGCCGAAGTACGACGTTGAGCTCAATCAGCAGGTCGAAGCGGCCCGCGCCAAGCGCGGCCCTGGCGATCTGAACACCTTATTCCATAGTGGCGAGACCTGGTCGGTGGCGTAGCGCCGGAAGTCAGAATTCAGAACTTGCCGTCGCGGACTTGAAACTTGGTGGGCTTATCCAGCAGCTCGCCACCGGTTTTGAGCCAATGAGCGATCCAGCCGCAAAGCTGCTCAATCGACACGCGCGGCGGGCCGAAAAGCCGCAGCCCAAATTGACTGTTCGACAGTAGGGCTTTGTCGTCTTCCGTGCCGGCAAACATCGGCTGCCGGCCGAGCAATTCGCCGAGTTCCTCGCAGATGTGACGGACCGAGAGCGTTTCCGAGCCAGCGATGTTTAGGACGAACGGCGGAGAGGCAGCGTGCGCCAGCGACTGGAGCGCCAGGGCGTTGGCATCGCCTTGCCAGATGACGTTGACGTAGCCCATTGTCACATCGATTGGCTCACCAGCCATGACTTGCCGTGCCAGATCGACGAGCACGCCGTAGCGCAGCTCGCAGGCGTAGTTCAGCCGCAGCATTGAGACTCGCGTGCCCGCGCTGCGGCTGAAATATTCATACATCCGCTCACGGCCGACACAGCTGGCGGCATATTCGCCGACGGGGGCGAGCGGATCGCTTTCGACTGAACCGCCGCGCAACACGGGCGTCAGCGGATAGACATTTCCTGTCGAAAATGCTGCGATCCGGCTGGTGGCAAAGCGCTGGCAGATGTTGGCCGGCAGCCAGCAGTTAACGGCCCACGTGTCGGCTGGCCGGCTGGACGAGCCGAATTTGAAAGCGGTCATCGCCACGATGTTGGCGGCGTTGGGCAGATTTTCGAGCTGTTTTGGGTCCAAGAGATCGCAGACTAGCGGCTCGACCCCGTGCTTTTGCAGCCAAGCGTGCAGTTTTTGATTGGTAAACCGGGCGACACCGATCACTCGCCGGCGGACACCCGCTTCCCGCGAAGCCCGAGCGGCCATTTGCGCCAAAGTCGGGCCCATTTTGCCGCCGACGCCTAGAATGAGGATATCGCCGTCGAGCTTTCCCAACGTCTCGATCACGCCCGGAGTGGGTGCGCTGAGCAGACGCTCGAGTTCGTCAGTTGATCCAATTCGTTCGGGAAACATGCGATATTACCGCCGCGCGGCCTGTTGGCGGGGAGTGATTTCCTAGCAATAATACGGTTCCCCACCCGCCCCTGCCTTGCCTCTCTCGGAGTGACGGTGTCACGCTCATCGTACAGTATCAGTGGTCTGGCCGCCGCCGCGATCGTGCTTCTGCGAGTCGGCATCGGCGTACACTTTCTCTCGGAAGGCATTTCCAAGCTGGAAAATCCGAAGCCGTTCTCGGCCGGTTTTTTCGGCAATGCGAAGGGGCCTTTCGCGCCGCTCTATAAGAATCTGGTGTGGGATGCGGATGGCCTGTATCGGCTCGATCTGGAAACGACGCTGGAGGAATGGAACGCTTATCGCGAACGCATCGTCAGTCATTACGGCTTTGATGAGAAGCAACAAAAAACGGCAGCCGACACGGTGAAGCGCTACGAGGGCCGATTGAAACAATTCTTAGGGTCCAAGAACGATACGATCGAGGAGTATCATCAGTTTCTCGAACGCCGCGAAAAAAATGCCAAAGATCCCGCGCGGCAATTGGCTTCGTTGCAAACCCACGATGCCCGCATCGCCGGCGAAACGCGCAAGCTATACGTTGAGCTTGTGCCGCCGATCGACCGCGTGTGGAAAGATTTGGAAAACGACCTGAACTCGATCGCCACGAATGACCAGTGGCAAGCTCACGGTCGGTTGGCGATCGGCAAACCGGGCCGCAGCCCGCTAGATACGGAATCAATGGATCGCGTCGTTCCATGGTTTGATACGATCATCGGTGCGTGCTTGATCCTTGGGTTGCTCACGCGGCCGGCGGCGATCCTGGGCGCTTTGTTTTTGATTTCCATCTGCGCCTCGCAGTGGCCGCTGTGGCCGGGCGCGGCGCCGATTTACAACCAGGCGGTGGAAGCACTCGCCTTGTTGGCCCTCGCCGCGATCGGCGCGGGAAAATTCTTCGGCATTGACGCCATCTGCTGTCCTTTCAGTAAAAAAGCTTGCGTGCCGCAGTCGCAACCGGCGGAAAAAACCGCTCAGCGCACTCCGGTCGCGGTATAAGAATACGGCCGCATAAGAATTGAGGAGAACTGTTATGAATCAGCTGACGCCTGACGAACGCGAATCCGGGAAAGAGAACTTTTACTCGGCCCTCGGCGCTTTCGACCAATCGCCCGCCGCCGAGCCGTTCAAGCGGCGTGACTTTTTGAAAACGGTCATCGGCGTCGGCGCAACGGCCGGCATGACCACCGGCTGCAAATACTTTGGCTATTCGCCGATCAAAGATCCGCTGCGGGTTTCGGTCATCGGCACCGGCGACGAAGGCAGCGTGCTCATCGGGGCGCTGAACCCGGAGTATGTGCGGGTCGTCTCGATCTGTGACATCCGGCCCTACAATCAGCATCGGGCGTTCCACGGCGACTGGGCTGGCGATGTGGCGCGGGCGGCGCGGCCCGGTTTGATCGCCAAATATGGCTATGCCGACGAGAACGCGGCCAAAAAAGAGATCAAGGTCGAAACCGATTACAAGAAGGTGCTCGAAGACCCCGATGTCGAGGCTGTCATCATCGCCCTGCCGTTGTTTTTGCACGCGCCGGTTGCCATTGATGCACTAAAAGCAGGCAAACACGTCCTCACTGAGAAGCTGATGGCGCACAACGTGGCCCAGTGCAAGCTGATGGGCCGGCTGGCGAAGCAAGAGAACAAAGTGCTGACCGTCGGTCACCAGCGGCATTACAGCGTGCTATACGACAACGCCGTGAATCTCATCAAATGGGGCCTGCTCGGTGAAGTGCATCACATTCGGGCCCAGTGGCACCGCGGCAACCTGCCCGGCCGGGACAGTTGGCAGCAGCCGTTGCCTTTCGCCGTCGAGGCATACGGCAAGGACGGCAAGAAGTCGAAGATCAATCAAGTTGCCGTGGAGTTGGCTGAATTTCAAGAGAAACTGAAGCGGGAGCGGGATCCCGAGCGGGCCCGCACACTGCAAAAGCAAGTAGCGCAGTGGGAAGCGTGGCTCAAGGACGAGAAGGTGGAAGCCGCCAAATACGGCTATGAGGATTTTGACCTGGGGGGCCATAAACGTTCGGCGCTGGAAGAACTCTGCCGTTGGCGGTTGTTCAAGCGCACCGGTGGCGGCCTGATGGCAGAGCTAGGCAGCCATCAGCTCGATGCCTCGAGCATTTTTGTCTCGGCCCTTCGCAAGGACGGCAAGAAGGCGCATCCACTGTCGGTGCATGCCACCGGCGGCCGGCACACCTTTCCCAGCGACCGCCACGCAGAAGACCATGTCTATTGCACGTTCGAGTTCCCGGGGCCGGGATACGATTCGGAGTTCAAGCCCGGTTACTACGACCCGGAAATGAACTATCCCGATCCCAAGACCGGTATTCCCTCGTTCGACAAGGACCCGCACAAGCGGATTGTCGTGACCTATTCGTCGATCATGGGCAACGGCTGGGGTGGATACGGCGAGACGGTGATGGGCAGCAAAGGCACGCTGCTCCTGGAACGCGAACAAGAAGTGCTGCTGTTCAAGGATTCCGATACTTCGACCAAGGTCAGCGTGAAGGACGACAAGGGCGGCCCGGCGCTCGATACGCAGGCCAGCGGCAAGGGCCCGTCGCTCGCGAAAGCGGCGGCCGACAGTGGACCGGTCAGCCGCGGTTACACCGAAGAGATCGAGCACTTTGCCTGGTGCATTCGCAACAACGCCCGCGAGGCGCCTCGCTGCCGAGCCGAGATCGCACTCGGCGACGCAGTCATCGCTCTGGCCTGCAACGTGGCGATGGAGAATTCGTTCAAGGGCAAAGGCGGCTATCTAAAGTTCGAGGAAGCCTGGTACGACATCGACAAGGACGAGACGCCGGATGGCAGCAGCGTGAAGGAAGAGAACGAGAAGCTCAAAGCAGGGTTGTCGTAACAAGTGGGACGGGCTTGCCTGTCGTATTTACGCGGCAGGCCGGAAGCCTACCTCACTTATTCGACCAACTCCAACTCTTGTTGATAACGCTGAATCGCTTCGACCGGGTTGACGTTGAAGTGGACCTTGCCGTCGGTGCCCCAGTCGCTGTTGTCGAGGCGAAATTCGGCGCTGCCGGCTTTGAGATTATCGACGTTGGGGTTGTCCTCCATCGGGCCGCCTTCGACCGCCCGGAAGCGAATCGTCACTGCGACATAGGCCCGCAGCCGGCCATTATGTCGGTCGCGAGCAAAGCTGACCTCGTCCTCGAAGTCGCAATCGACTAGTTCCAGTCCCCGCGGATGAAAGATCGTCGCCGCAAGCTGGAAGAAGCGAAATTCGAGCCGCTCGCGCTGGAGGTGAAAGAGCTTGCGGGCCCGCTCGATCGTTGTTCGCCGCGGAACCCGAAGTGCGGCCCACCATAAGGCCAGGCCGAGCACGAGGATGATGGCCAAGCCACCGATCAAAATCCAAGCCTCGCCGAACATGATCCACCGTCCGTCGTTAGCGGTCTCTCCAACACTACCGCCGTACCGCTATTCTACGCCTGCCGGCAATCGACAGGCAACCGATGTGCCAAAGTTAAACAGCCGACTGGGAATTCATAAACCGACCGCGACAGCTTTTGCGGTAAAACGCGAGAAACCAATGCCCCTCCTCGGAGCCCACATGTCGATCGCCGGCGGTTATCACAACGCCATCATTGAGGCCCACGCGGCCGGCTGTGACGTCGTTCAGCTTTTTACGAAAAACAACAGCCAGTGGCGGGCGAAAACGATCACCGATGCCAATTCGGCCCAGTTTGCCGCTGAGCTGGCAGCGAGGAAGATCGCGCACCCGATCTCGCATGCGTCGTATCTGATCAACCTGGCTTCTCCCGCGCCGGAGCTGCGGGAAAAATCGATCGAGGCGATGGTTGTGGAGCTGCAGCGGGCGGATCAGCTTGGGATTCCCAATGTGATCGTGCATCCGGGGGCCCGCTTGGCGGCCAGCGAGGAGGAAGGCATCGCCCGCGTGGCCGAAAGCATCAATGAAGTTCACCGCAGGATCAAGAAAACGCGGGCGCAAGTGACGCTGGAGCTAACCGCGGGCCAGGGCTCGTGCCTGGGTCACTCGCTAGAGCACTTGGCCGACATCGTGAGGCAGGTCAAGCGCTGCGAGAAGGTCGCTATCTGCGTCGATACGTGTCACGCCTTCGCGGCCGGTGTTGATCTGCGCGATCGCAAGAAGTATCTCGCGTTCTGGCGTGAATTCGACGATCTACTCGGCCTGGATCGCCTTAAGGCCATTCACCTGAACGACAGCAAGCGTGAACTCGGCTCGCGCGTCGATCGACACGAGCACATTGGGCGCGGGCAGCTTGGCGCGATCGCGTTCCGCCATATTCTCAAAGACAAGCGGCTATTCCGAGTGCCGATGTATCTGGAAACGAAAAAGGGCACAGAAAATGGCGAATCGTTGGATGTGATCAATTTGCGAATGCTGCGGGAGATTGCGAAGTCGTAGCCGGTTGGACGCGCAGCCATTATTCGACGATCATCTCGCCATTCATCACCATCCAGTGCCCCGGGAATGTGCATAAGTACGGGTATCGCCCCTTCTGCCGCGGCGCGTCGAACCAAATCGTGAAGGACTGCCCGGGCGGCACGATGTCGGTATAAACGAGGACTTCGTCGGATTTGGGCACATAGTTCCGCAGCACCGCCTCGGGGTCGGCGATCAGCTTGTTGGCCAGGTCGCCGACGCGCGGCAACGAGTCTGGTTTGGCCAGAACCCAATTATGTGGCACGACGTCGGGGTTGTTGAACGTCAATTGCACTCGCTCGCCCGCTTTTACCCACACCAGCCGCGTGGCGAACGTCAGGTTCTTGCCGGCTTCGATATCAATCGTCGCTGTCACCGTTGGCCGGCCGCGCTTGCCCCAGGGATTCGGCTGCGTCTTGCCTAAAAGCGCCAAATCGACGGATTGCGGATGAGCCGCGACTGTTTTGGGCGTTGCGACGTAGCCGCTGAACCGCGTAAAAGGCTGGTCGAGCTTGTGAACCGTGGCAATCATTTCCTGCGGCGGGCCGGAATCGACTTGCAGCACGAGGTGCAGTTGATTCACCGGTTGCAGATCTGGCATTTCGACAAACACCGTCCGGTCATCGATCAAATGCATGCCGGCGATAGGAACAAGCTCGTGGCCGACGACGCCGGGATGGCTCGGTGCCAATTCGGGCGAGCCATAGCCGGAACTGTAGCGGTAGTTCCAGGCTTGGGCGAATTGCTTGGACAGATCGGCGATTGCGGCGCCACCAATTGGCTTGACGAAGGAGATTAACAGGCCGTTTTCATGGATGTGCATTGATTTGGGCAACTGAACTTGCTGACCGGTGTAGCGCACGCGCTGAAAGCAGCCGTCGTCAGGTGTGTAGCTGCCCCAGCCGGCCATGCCGGAGACATAGAGCTGCCCGTCGCGCGGGTTGACCTTGCCGCGATGGACGCCGGAGCGAAATTCGCCGCGTAGCGGCACGATCGCTCCTTGCGGCTGACCGTTGACCTCGTCGCGGAGGACAAGGAATTGGCTGCCTTGGCCGAAGGAAAAGTGCAAGATTTGCCCCGAAAGCGGGCCGAATCGGGAATCAGTGACGAATGCCTGCCCGCCGCAGCTGTTGTCCATGCCGCGCGGCAAATACACCATCGGTAGCGACGGCGGCTGGCCGTCCTTCGGGCCTTGGGCGCCGTAGTGAGGCGGTTGCCTCCCCGCGTGGACGCGGGGGTTAAACAGGCAAATCATTGACGAAGGCGTCCAATCTCCTTCGCTACATGGCACGGTTACGGCACCGTCCGGCAGCAAACAAAGGCCGTCGGCGTTGCGAAATCCGGTAGCGAGGATTTCGACATCGTCGCGGCCTGGGGTGACGCGGATCAGTCCTTGCTTGCCGGAGACTGAATAGAACCGCCCTTCCTTGTCGCGAGCCAGGCCGCATGTGAAATCGTGACCGGCGGGCGAGGTCGCCATTTTGTTCGAAACGCATTCGTAAAAATCTGCCTCACCGTCGTTGTTGTGGTCCACCAGTCGCGTGATTTGATTGCGACCCACAACGAAGATGTTGTCGCCTTCGATTACCATTCCCAGCGGCTGATGCAAGCCGGAGGCGAATCGCCGCCAGCGGACGTTTTTTAACTCGGCATCAAGGCCGGTGACATGCCAGACATCACCGGTCATCGTCGCGAGGAGTGCTGAGCCGTCGGGCAAAAAGTCGTGATCGCTAAAGAAGAGCAGAGCGTTCCACGGATTGTCGAATGGCAGCTTGATCGTATCGATCGCATAGGGGTGATTCTCGCCTAACTCGCCGGCCGTGTTGAATTCCTGCGGCCATTGGGCTGGACCGCCGTGAATGGCGTCGCGCAGCGGGTGCTCCGCCGCCGGAGCGACGAGGCGGTCGAATTTGCCTTCCTTCGCCCAGGGCGCATCGAGCATTTCGACATCGCCCAGCCGATAGGCAAAGACGACGCGTGGGCCGACGCGATAAAAGCCGCGATAGATGAACGGCTGCGTCGGCCTGGTTCCTTGCGGCCGTGGCAGCATCGTTCCCGCGGGCCGCAAGCCGTCCAAGAATCCGTGACGGATTTCCGAGAAACTGATGAATCCGCCGCGCCAGACGGCGTCATACGTCAATGTTTCGGGATTAAAACAGGCCGCAAGCTCGCCCTTGTCGCCGAGGCGGACACACACGCCTTTGGGCACCGTCAGACCGCTGGGACCATGAAAAATGCCGCTCAAAAGCGTTCCCAAATCGGTCGAATTCCACCGATTGTCTTTCCATGTTTCTTCGAATTGATTGCCCCAATGGCCGAGTTTGCCACCGTCGAGGCCCGGGAAGGCGGGAAGCAGATGCGGCCGGTTCGACTGAGAACGGAAGAACAATGCCTCTTTCAGATAAAAGTCATAGACGCGATCGCGATTGACCGGCTCCTGCCACAGCTTCCAGGCGTTTTTGTCGAGTGGCGCACGATCAAAGACGAATTCCGCCGGCGTGGACTCGGCTATGACTTCGTTTTCCAAGCCGTTGATTCGACCAAGGTCGAGCAGAAGCCGGACCAAGTCGCGGCGCTGCTCAGGCGTCATTGCGGCAGCGATGCCGTCGGGCATGAGGGTACCGGCTTCGCGCTGCTCTTCGATCTCGCTTTTTGAAAGCGACTCAGTTTTCTGCGTCGTAGGATCGAATAGCTCGATGCCGGCCGAATTTTCGCTCCGTTTGTAACCCTGCATGGTTCGACCGTCCGACATTCGAAATCGCCAAGCCACAAACTCGGGCTTCACATGCCGCTTGGGCCACAAAAAGGCCTCGGCAATTTCTTCCGGCTTCAATCGCTTGCCGACATCGGTGAGTGCCGGTCCGACTGCGCCGCCTCGTTGGCCGACCTGATGGCACGAGAGGCAGGCAAATTTGGCGGAGCCGAAAACGGCGATGCCGCGATGGGCGTCGCCGCGCTCATTGGCCGCCGTGAGCAAGTCGGCCGCGAATTTGGCGTCGTAGCCAGACGGGACTACAGTTGCGGGCTCACTGACTGGTGAATGACTATGATGCGCACCATGGGCAGCGGCCGGCATTGGCGGCGGCGGGACGGGCGTTTGCGGCTGCGGACGGTTGCCGGCTGGTTGGCCACTAAGTTGGGCAACGAGCCACTTGAGCCCGTCGAGATTGTCCTCTAGGCGCTTTTCCGCATCGTCTTGCGTGTGGCCAAGGATTCCGATTGGGCCACGGTAGCCGCTATCGACAATTGTTTTCAGTATTTGCAAATCGAAATCACCCTGGCCCAACTGCAGGATCTTTCGACCTTGCGAATCTCCCTCGCGAGCCATGCCGTTGAGATTGATGCACCACAGGTGGGGCAGCATTTTTTTCAGCAATTCCGGCAGGCGATCGACATGGGCATGGCCGTGGTGCAGGTTATAGATCAGGCCAACGTTCGTCAGCTTCAGCTCATCGATGATTGCAAGCTGATTCTCTGGCTCGCCGAACCAATTGCCGTGGTTGTAGAGGCCGACCTGGCAGCCGATTTTGGCGGCTTCGTCGGCAATGGCGCGGATTCGCGCGGCTTCGGTTTTGATTCGGGCCGCTTGCTCGTCCGGCGATTTTGTCATGGCTCCGCCGCCGGTTACCCAGAGTTGGGTTTTGATGCCGTGGCGCTTGAGTACTTCGAGTATTTGCTTTGCTTCGGCGTTCAATGTTTGCGGGAACCACCAA
>DASXLL010000341.1:0-1964 GCA_036496265.1 Pirellulaceae bacterium
CCTTCAACTTGTCAGCCAATTCCTTCGCCTGCGTTGCAGGTTCATCGATGTGCTGGAATGGCATCGGCTCGGCTATCTCCGAACACTGCGTCGGTTCGCATTGGCTTGGAGCATTGACGGCGAGCAGTTGGCCTGTGTCAAAATCGAAACCCAACGCCATATCGTGACGCTGGAGTACCAAAGCGGCTCGCATGACGAGGATCAGAGCGAGGTCGGGCAGCGTGTAGCCATCGCCTGGACGCAGTGCCGGTTCGGTGGAGAGCGGCCCTGGTTCGTGTGTTCGGTCGCTGCAAAGGGGGTGTATTGCGGTCGCCGGGTCACCAAGCTGTACGGTGCCGGACGCCTGTTCGCCTGCCGCCACTGCTATCGGCTTGCCTACGCGAGCCAGCAGGAACCGGTCCGTCGGCGCGGGCTATGGAAATCACAAAAGATCCGCATGCGACTGGGCGGAAGCCCAAGCATGCTTGAGAAGTTCCCCATCAAGCCGAGGGGTATGCACCGGCGCACCTATGAGCGATGGCGTAGTCTGCATGACGTAGCCGCAAAGCGATCCACTCTTGCGATGATCGGCTTTGTGGAACGGGAGCGCCGCCGATCAGCCCGCGGCGCCAGACGCAGACATCGCCGGCCAAGACCGACGGCATAACCCGCTGCGCCAGGGAAGTTCACCGATTAACCAGCCCGTGGATTGAAAGCGGCGGGCTGCAACGGCGTTGTGGGTTTGGCGCACTAGGGAAAAATTTGGACCATATCCAGTTATCCACAGAACTTCCGGGACAGAGCGAGATAGGCTCCGTTTTGCAAAGACATTGGCGTCTGAGGCGTTGCCATGAGTTTTCAGATCACAATATTAAAGGTGTTGGCGGGGCATCCTGAGGGCCGGGCCTCATTGGCCGATCTCCAGCGCGCGACGGCGATCCTGATCACTAGTGGCTCCGACTGGACTGAGCGGACGAAACGCCTAGCCTTGCGCGCCCCAGACCTCGACATTTTCAGTCAATCGTTTGTTCTACGGGATAATGCGGGATGGCAAATCACTGATGCTGGCCGGGCGTTTCTCGATTTCCTTCAAACACCTATCCAGCCGACTTTCGATGACCGACAGACGCCGGATGTCGCTGCAATCCCGGCGCCGCCTGCGGCGTCTCCGATAACGCTGATTGGAGTAAATCGGCGCCGGCCACTCCCTCTCTCGGCGGGGAGGCGACCTTCCGAAGTAGCCGCATAATTCCTAAATTTCCGGGCGGACCACCTGAGGACGTTGCCGACGAGCGGCGGCGGCGCTGCGGCATCGCTCTTGAGCTTTGATCTTAGTTCCGAGTTGGAACCGCTGCGCGTCGCGCGGTGTCAGATCAGTTGGACAAGTTCTTGAGTTTTCTGAACTTCAAATGGCGCAGTATTTTTCCAAGCGCCCATTTTGGTTGCATCCGACCCGCTAAACTCAGTCCACGACTGTTCAATCTGTTCAAGGAGAGTGTCTACGAGGTTGAAAGGAACTGGACGGTCGAAATGTTCTTCAACAACGCAGTCATCTCTTTAATGGACATCGTTGGCTCCTTCAGCATCGTGCTTGTTCACCTCGAAACACTATTCTTTTTTCAGCTTAGGCTCCGGGGCGGCGAGCGGCTGGTGGTTAAACTGCTGCTTGTGGCTAACTTTGAGAAACTCGAGCAAGCTGGTCGTCGAGACCGTTTCGAAGTCAGCAACAAAATCCCTCAAACGGGCGGCCCATGGGTCCGCGTTTTGAGCGTCGATGCGCTCTTTGGCCTCGAGCATCAGGCCGACGAAGAAGGACATGTTGGTCTCCTCTGTTTAGCAGGCGGCGGTGGCTCTCAGCGGGCCTTCCGATTGTCGAACTTTACCCCGGTGGGGTAGTGTTTCGCTTAGGACTCGCGGGCTCGGTTTGCAACCGAACAAGGGATGAGACTCGCGCCGCGCGTCTTGTCGGAACAATGGCTGCACTG
>DASXLL010000342.1:0-5620 GCA_036496265.1 Pirellulaceae bacterium
TTTGCGCCTTCGCGCCTTTGCGTGAGTCCCTAATTGAGGTTTGGCGGATTTAGCTTTATGAGTATGAAGAATCCATCGATTGTTGTTTTGGACGGGTATTGTTTGAACCCGGGCGACTTGAGTTGGGAAAAGTTGGAGGCGCTGGGGGCATGTGCGATCTTTGAGCGGACGCCGCCGGAGCAGCTGGCTGAGCGGGTTCGCGAGGCGGACATTGTGCTCACGAATAAGGTGCCGCTACGGCGCGAGTTGCTGGCCGAGCGATCGCGGTTGAAATACATCGGGGTGACGGCGACGGGCTACAACATTATTGATGTGGATGCGGCGCGGGATCGCGGCATCGTTGTGACGAATGTACCGACGTATGGGACGATGTCGGTCGCGCAGATGGTGCTTGCCCATTTGCTTAACTTGACGCAGCGGGTTGGGGATCATGCGGAGGCGGTTCGCGAGGGGCGGTGGGCGTCGTCGGCTGATTGGTGTTTTTGGGATTTTCCACTTGTCGAATTGCAGGCGAAGACAATGGGAATCGTTGGGTACGGGCGGATTGGTCGGGCGACGGCCCAGTTGGCTCGGGCGTTTGGGATGAACGTGATTGCTCATAACCGGTCGGCGATCGACGCGGCGGGCGAAGTTCGACAGGTCGATTTGGATTCGCTTTTCCGCGAGAGCGATATTGTTAGTTTGCATTGCCCGCTCACGCCGGAGACGGCGAAGCTTGTCAATCGGGCGCGGCTGGCGCTCATGCAGCCGACGGCTTTCTTGATTAATACAAGTCGGGGCGGATTAGTAGACGAAAACGCCCTTTCCGATGCTCTTAATCGTGGGCAGATAGCGGGAGCGGGGCTGGATGTGATGGATGCGGAGCCGCCGGCGGCCGGTAATCCGCTGTTTGCGGCCAAGAACTGTTACATCACGCCGCATATTGCTTGGGCGACTCTGGAGTCGCGGCAGCGGTTGCTCGATTTGGCGGTGGAGAATGTGGCAGCGTTTTTGGCGGGGCAGGCGCGGAATGTGGTGAGTTGAGCGGCAGTGGTGGGTCTCGCGGAGCTCGACCCACCCTACGGAAAACCTCTGGGCGGCGTGGTATGCTGGAGGTTCGGGACTTTTCTGAAGGGGACATTACGTGGCCGAGAAACCGCGCGCTGGGATCGATCTGGCTGGCATTAGCCGGAAGCTGATTGCTAATGTCGAGCAGGTGGTGGTTGGAAAGCGGCAGCAGATTGCGAAGCTGCTCGTTGCCTGGTATTGCGAAGGGCATGTGCTGCTGGAGGACGTGCCAGGCGTTGCGAAGACGATTCTGGCGCGGGCGTTTGCCAAGAGCGTCAGCTGTTCGTTTCGGCGGATCCAATGCACGCCCGATCTGTTGCCGACGGATGTGACGGGCGGCTCGATTTTTAATCAGAAATTGAGCGAGTTTGAATTTCGGCCGGGGCCGATCTTTTCGCAGGTGGTGCTGGCCGACGAGATCAATCGGGCAACGCCGCGAACGCAGGCGGCGCTACTTGAGGCGATGGCGGAGAGCTCGGTGACGATTGATGGCGTGGGGCATCAGCTGAAGCCACCGTTTTTGTTGATCGGCACTCAGAATCCGATTGACCATGAGGGGACGTTTCCGCTACCGGAGGCGCAGCTTGATCGGTTTTTGATCAAGCTTTCGCTTGGATATCCTTCGATGGAGGAAGAGTCGCAGATGCTCGAGATGATGAAGCGTGAGCATCCACTGGAGAAGCTGCAGCCGGTGATTACGGCGGATGAGTTGGTGATGTGTCAGCGGGCGGTGCGGACGGTGCATGTCGATCCGAAGATTCGGAATTACATCACGCAGATTGTGCATGCGAGCCGGAAGCATCACGATGTGCGGATGGGCGGCAGCCCGCGGGCGTCGATTGCGCTGTACCGGTCGTCGCAGGCGGTCGCGGCGATTCGAGGGCGGAACTATGTCGAGCCGGACGATGTGAAGCATATTTTGCCGTCGGTGCTGACGCATCGCATGATTTTGCGGCCGGAGGCACGGTTGCAGAATGTTACGGCGGAGGAGTTGGTGGTTGAGATTTTGGACTCGACGCCCGTACCGGTGTTGGAGGGGAGACCGGCCGCGGCGCGCGAGGCGTAGCTTAGGTTCGAAGCCCGCAGCGCAAGCAAGGGTCTGGATGTAAATTCCCTTGCTTGCGCTGCGGGCTCCAATCCGCGCGATAGTTTTATGCGTTGGCTCGTTGCAGCTGTGGCTTTGCTTCTAGTGGCGATTGTGCTGCAGCTGGGACTGTTTGCTTATGCGATGTATGTGCTGCTGGTGCTGATCGTGGCCAGTCGCGTGCTCGTGAATGGGTGGTCGGCTAATCTTTCGGCGACGCGCGAGATGAGTCGCGATCGGGCGAAGATCGGCGACACAATTGCGATTGTGACGGTGCTGGAGAATCGCAGTTGGATGCCGGTGCCTTGGATGCTCGTGGAGGATTTGCTGCCGCGGCGGGCGTTGATTCACAGCCCGCCTAATTTGCAGATCACGGGGCGGCGGCTGCAATTGGTGTCGTTTCGCGGGCGGGCGCGGAAGACGATCACTTATCAATTGAAGTGCAATTGCCGCGGCTACTATCAGCTGGGGCCGATGGTAGCCGAGACGGGGGACGTGTTTGGGCTCTATCGCCGGTATCGCGTGCTGAGCGAGCCGAGCTTTTTGTTGGTCGTGCCGGAGGTGGTTCCGCTCGAGGGGTTCGATATCGCTTCACGGCGGCCGATTGGCGAAGTGCGGATGAGCCATAAGCTGTTTGAAGATCCGACGCGGATCGCGGGCGTGCGCGCGTATCAGGCGGGGGATCCGCTCAACAGGGTTCATTGGCGGTCGACGGCGCGGACCGGCGTGTTACAGAGCAAGATTTATGAGCCGTCGACTGTGGCGGGAGCTACGCTGCTGATTGACTTTCATGAGCTGTCGTTTCCGCACGATGGGGAACCGGTGCGGTCGGAGTTGGTCGTGACGGCGGCGGCTTCGATTGCGGGCGCCATATTTTCGATGGGGCAGCAGGTTGGGTTGGTGACGAACGCTCGCGACGCGGCGGATCGGATTCGTACGGAAGGCTGGTCGCACGAGCAGCTTTATAGTCGACGCGAGGCGCAGGCGGCCGGGATGCAGGAGAAGAGCAATCGGCTGCGGCCGGTGGTGGTGCCGACACGGCGGAGCAATACGCAGCTGATCGATATTTTGCAGACGCTCGCGCGCGTGGAGAAAACGGACGGGCTCTCGTTTCCGCAGCTTTGTCTGGAATCGGCGAGCCAATTGCCGCTGAGTGCGAGTGTGATCGCAATACTTACGCGTGTGACGCCCGAAATTGTGATTGCACTGGGGAATCTACGTCGCCGCGGGATGGCGGTCACGGCGATTCTCAATATGTATGAGGAGCATACGTTCGCCGAGTTGGCGGGACAGCTGCTTACCGAGCGGATTGAGTCGCGGCATTTGAAGGACCGGGCGGCGATTCCGCGGGTATGCATGAACTTCGTGCTGAGATAATGGCCAAGAAACTTTACATGACGACGGCCGACTACTTGGTTATCGCCGTTAGCCCGGCGCTGATCATGACTCTTGTCGGCAGCCTCGTGTATTTCTTGATCGAGGTGTTCTACGCGGGCCAATATGAAGCACGGCTCGATTATGCGTTTGGGTTGTTCGTGTTGGCGGCGGTGCTGATCGCGCGGATTTCGATTGAAGAAGGGCGCGAATACGCGGCGATGTTTGCGGCGCCGCTTGCGATCGTGATGTTTCTGTTTCTGATGCGGTTCGTTGAGCACCCGAGTCCGTATACGCATCTGATTAATCTGCTGTTGATGGCGGTTGTGTGGTGGTGCGCGGATCGGCTGACTTGGGACTCGACCGTTATCGATGATGATGAAGATGCCTCTGGCGAAGGGCTGATGCAGCGGATTGGAGTGGATGGGCCGGAGACGGCTGTGGAAGCAGGTGGCGGTCGAGCTAAGCCGGCAAGCGATGGGCTGAGCGATGGGGCGGGGAATGAGCTGCTCGAAGCAGGGGGAGAAACCGGCGCGACCCTGTGGCAGCGATTGATGCGGCTCGTAAAAGGTCGTAAAGGGCCGCACACGCCGGGGATTTGGGTGCTCTATTTTTCGCTGGGCGCATTGCCGCTGTTCGGCGTTGGGCAACACTTTATTCCCACGACCGATGTTGGGCGGCGACGGTATGTGTTCTTTCTGCTCCTGGTGTATGTGGCGTCGGCGCTGGCGCTGTTGGTTACAACGAGCTTTTTGAACCTGCGACGATATCTTCGGCAGCGACGAATCGAAATGCCGCTGCCGATTGCGGGGACTTGGGCTGGCGTCGGGGCGGTGCTAATCGTGATTGTGATGATGCTGGCCATGCTGATTCCGCGGCCGGGGGCGGAGGTCGCGATTTCTCAGATGCCGTGGCAGGCCGGGTCGCCAGGCGGGATGTCTGCATCGCAGGCGAGCGTTAACCGGGATGGCGGCGCGGAGCAGGGTGATCGAAAAAATCCGACGCCGGGCGAAGCCACGACCGAAAAAGGGCAGGGCACTCAACCGCCAAACGGTCAGCCGAACGAAAATAAGTCTCCGGCTCAGGATGGGAAAGAACCATCCGATAAGGGGCAGGGCAAGGGAGATCCGAGTTCACAGAAAGGGAAGGAAGGTAAGAAACAGGATCCCAAGGGTGGTGAGACTTCGAGCGGGTCGCAGGATAAGCCGCCGAAGCCGGCGGATGGGAAGGATGATGGCAAGAAGCAAGACAGTGATAAGGGCGGCGAGCCGCAGAGCAAGGGGCAGTCGAAGTCGGAGAAGCCATCCGACCAGAAAGATGCAGATGCCAAAACGGACGGCAGTAATTCGACGCCGCCGAAAGAATCGGAAGAGAAACGATCCGAGCCCAAGGGGAGTGAAAACCCGACCGCTTCGGCGGTGAAGAAGCCGCTCGAGATCATTCAGAATGTGGCCAGCACGGTGCGTAGCGGGTTCGGGGCCGTGCTCAAGTTACTGTTCTACGTTGTGGCAGGGATTTTTCTGGCGGTTGTTGCCTGGAGATATCGGCAGCAAATCTTGCAGGCGATTTCTGATATCTTGCGGATGCTGCGCGAGTTGTTTGGCGGGCGGCGAACGACGGCAGGCCCAACAGAAGAAGAGAAAAAAGCCGCTGGGCCGCGGCCGCGGAGTTTTTCCGAGTTTCGTGATCCGTTTCTTTCGGGGCAACAAGGTCAGATGCCGCCGGAGGAATTGGTTCGCTATACGTTTGCGGCCTTCGAGGCGTGGGCGAATGATCGCGGGCGGCCGCGGACGCCGGATTGCACGCCGCTGGAACTGCTTAGTGCGGCGGTTGAACCTAAGACTCCGCTGCACAATGAGGCACGCAAACTGGTGCGGTTGTATGGTGAGTTGGCTTATGCGTCGCGGCGCGTGCCGCGACAGGCGGCAGATGACCTGCGCGAGGTTTGGCTGTTGATGCGGAGTACGGGTGCGGCGAAAGTTAGCACGAACGCAAAGCGGTGAGTTAATCCATAGGGTGGGTCGAGTCTTGCGAGACCCACCAATTTCTGGAATTCGTGGTGGGTCTCGCAGAGCTCGACCCACCCTACGATTTTTTCTACTTCGCTTTTTTGGG
>DASXLL010000343.1:0-9525 GCA_036496265.1 Pirellulaceae bacterium
CGCTGGCGATGACACCGGGGCAGACTTCATAGACGTTGATTTTGTGCTCGGCCAGGCGATCGGCGAGAAGCCAAGTCATCATCTGCATTGCGGATTTGGCCATGCAGTAATCGGCGCGGTTGGTTGAGACGGCGTACGCGGAGATCGACGAGATATTGACGATCGTCGCGCGCGCAATTGCGCCTTTTTCGATAAGCCCGATCATGTTCCTTGCCGCAAGTTGGGCCAGGAAGAACGGTCCCTTGAGATTCGTCGCGAAAACAGTGTCCCAACTTTCTTCGGTAGCCTCGAGGAGGTCTTTGCGGCCGACCGAGGTAATGCCGGCATTGTTGACGAGCAGATCGAGTCGGCCGAGTTGGGCCACTGTTTCTTCGACTAAGCGAGTTCGGTCCGCACCGACGCCTACGTCCGCCTGCAGGGCGATCGCAACGCCGCATGCGGCTTCAATCTCGCGAACGACTTCTTCGGCAGCCTGGCGATTGGAGTGAAAATTCACGGCGACGGCGTGACCGTCGCGCGCCAGCCGCAGGGCGATGGCCCGGCCGATGCCGCGGGAGGCGCCGGTGATGAGAGCGGCGGGTTTTAATTCAGAGTTCATACAGGTTTTAGTCGCGAGGTTTGTATGATAGCCCAAATGCGATGGGTGTTTATTCTTCCCACAGCGGCTGCCCGGTCTTTAGGCAATAGCCAAACGCGTTTTGCGAGTTTGTCTTGAGAATAACGAAAAATCCAGGCTTTTGGTCAATGCCAAAGCCTCTCAGACAGTTGCGGCACGGCAAGTGCAAAGTGCGGCGGTTTGGCAATCCATGTGACGCAAAGGCGATTTTCGCGTCACAGCCATGTCGCATTTGAACCAGGCGGCTCAGAAATGAATGGCGACAATTCCACACCCATGTTGCGCGATGAACCGCTTCCGCTGGATGTGACCATTCAGTTGCTCGATCCGGCTTATCGGCGGCCGATCAAGACGTGGAAATTCGTGGATCGCAAGTCGATTCGGATTGGCCGCGGCGACGACGTCGATGTGGAAATCAGCGACGCGTATGTGTCGCGGGTGCATGCCGAATTGCTCCATCGCGATGGCCAGTGGAACTTGATCTCGCGCGGCCGTAACGGGGTGCTTGTGGGGTCGCAGACGATTACCGATTTGCCGGTCAGAAGCGAGGTGGTATTTCGGCTCGGCTCGGCCGGGCCATCACTGCGATTTACGCCCGCTGCCATTGCTGAAGCCGCTTCGGCCACACTGTGCTTTGAAGTCGATTCGAATCCGCTCTTGCATCTGGATGAAACGAAGCTGCGAGATGAAGTGGCACAGATTGCCAACGATGATTATTTTCAGAAACTGCAGCAGAAGGTGAAGGAGCTGCGACAGAGCCGGGCGACGAAATATTAACGCATGACCGATTCAAATGGCCAAGCAGCAATGACCAATGATGCGGTGGTGAGGAGAGATTGATTCTGTGCCTAAGATTATTTCGACACACTCGTTCCGCGGCGGCACCGGGAAATCCAATACCACGGCGAATCTGGCGGTGCTGGTGGCTCGGGCCGGCTGGCGCGTCGGCATCATCGATACCGATATTCAGTCGCCGGGCGTGCATGTTTTGTTTCGCGTGAAGGAAGGTGAGTTTCAGCATTCGCTCAATGATTATTTGTGGGGCAAGTGCCGCATTGAAGAGGCGGCATTCGATGTGACGGCGCGGGCGATTGGTTCGGTGACCGATGATGCCAAGCGGCCGCGGTTGTTTTTGATTCCGTCGAGCTTGAAAACAGGTGAGATTGCTCGGATTTTGCGAGAGGGATATGACGTCGGGCTCCTCAACGATGGGCTGCAGGATTTGCTGAAGCGTATGGATCTGGATTATCTGTTCATCGATACGCATCCCGGGGTCAATGAAGAGACGCTGCTGTCGATTGCGGTTTCGGATGTGCTGGTTTTGATTCTGCGGCCGGATCAGCAGGATTTTCAGGGCACGGCTGTGACGGTGGAGCTGGCTCGGAAGCTGGGAGTGCCGCATATGTTTGTCGTGATCAATAAGGTGCCGCCGGGAAGCGACCCGGATGTGCTCCGCGAGCAAGTGTCGTCGATGTATCGTGCGGATGTGGCGGCGCTCTTGCCGCTGAGCACGGAAATGGTGCGGCTGGGCAGCGGGGATATTTTTGCCAATCGCTATCCGGATCATCCGCTGGCGCTGCAGCTCAAGGAACTCGCGACTCGAATTACCACGCTTTGACGGTGTCCTTTGGTGGGCACAGCCCACCCTACACGCCTATGCCTGCTACTGACGAACTCGACCTGTTGATCGGCAAAATGAAGACGGCGGCGGCGCCGCTGCGCGAGGTGCTGCGGGATTTGCACGCTCGGTATGCGCCGGTCGATGAAGGTAAAGTGGCTGATTACATTCCGGAGCTGGCGAAGGCAGATCGGAAGTGGTTTGGGATTGCGATTGCGACCGCGGATGGGCAGGTGTTTGAAGTCGGCGAGTGCAAACAGTTGTTTACGATTCAGTCGATTTCGAAACCGTTCGTTTATGGATTGGCGCTGGAAGATCACGGCGTTGACCACGTTCTTTCCAAGGTGGGCGTCGAGCCGACGGGGGAAGCGTTCAATGCGATCGTTCTGGACGAGGCTTCGAATCGGCCGTTCAATCCGATGGTGAACGCGGGGGCGATTGCGACCGCTGATCTGGTGAAGGGGAAGGATTTTCCGGAGCGGGTGACGCGGCTGCTCTCTATGTTCGGGAAGTACAGCGGACGGGATGTGTATATCGACAACTCGGTGTTCATGTCGGAGCGCCTGACAGGGCATCGCAACCGGGCGATCGGACATTTGATGCTGAATTTTGGCATGGTCAGTGACAAGATCGAGGAATCGCTGGAGCTGTACTTTCAGCAATGCTCAGTGCTGGTGAATTGTCGTGATTTGGCGGTGATGGGTGCGACGCTGGCGAGCGGCGGCGTAAATCCGATTACGAAAGTGCGGGCGATTCCGCAGCCGTTGGTGAAGTATTTGCTGAGCATCATGCTGTCGTGCGGAATGTATGACTATGCGGGCGAATGGGCGTATCGTGTGGGGATTCCGTCGAAGAGCGGCGTCGGCGGTGGGATCGTGGGCGTGATTCCCGGGCATTTTGGAATCGGCATCTTTTCGCCGCCGCTGGATGCGAAGGGCAACTCTGTGCGTGGGATTCGCGCCTGCCAGGAGTTATCGGAGCGGTTTGGGCTGCACGCTTTTGAGTCGGGGTTCACGGGGCAGAAGTTGCATGATCTGTTGGCCCCGAGTCGCGGGTAGGCGGTCGTGAATTCGAGGCGCCGACCCCACGATAAATCGTGGGGCTAAAAGCAAAGGCCCCGTGAACGGGTCTCGAGGGCGTGGCTACAATCGGCGGTGGAGAATTCATTCCAGTGCGGATGGAGAAGCCGCGCGGCGCTCCGGGACCAGGTTTGGTCCCGGCTAGTTTTTATTTTCCTGAAATCAAAACGCTATGCCTGCTGCCATTGCCATTGCCGCTCATCCCGATGATATCGAGTTTTTGATGTCGGGGACGTTGATGCTGCTGCGAAGTCATGGGTATTCGATCCACTATTGGAATTTGGCGAATGGGTGCTGTGGGTCGAGCAAGTATGAGGCGGGGACGATTGCGAAGATTCGGAGGGAGGAGGCGTATTCGGCGGCGAAGGCGATTGGGGCGACGTTTCACGAGAGCATCTGCAATGATCTGGAGATTTTTTATGAGGCGAAGTTGCTGCGGAAGGTGGCGGCGGTGATTCGGGAGGTGGCGCCGTCGATTGTGCTGACGCATTCGCCCGTGGATTACATGGAGGACCATACGAACGCGTGCCGGCTGGCTGTTACGGGGGCGTTTAGTCGGGGGATGCCGAATTTTGTGACCGATCCGAAGAGGCCGGCGATTGCGACGAACGTGACGGTGTATCACGCTCAGCCGTATTCGCATCGCGATCCGCTGGGGAAGATTGTGGAGCCGCAGATCGTCGTGGATACGACGGACATCATCGAGCAGAAGAAGCAGATGCTATCGAAGCATGCGAGCCAGAAGCTATGGCTCGATGAGAGCCAGGGGCTCAATTCTTATCTCGATACGATGGCGGAGCTGGACGCGGAGGTGGGCCGGATGTCGAGCATTTTCAAATACGCCGAGGGATGGCGGCGGCATTTGCACTTGGGGTTTTGCGGGGCGGAGGATGATCCGCTGAAGACGGCGCTGAAGGAGCGGGTGCTGGTGGCGGCGGGGTGAGGGGGGAAGGCTGAAGGATGAAGGTGCGAGCCTAGCTGGCTTTGTCGGCGGGCTTGGCTTGGGCTTGGACTTCGTTGGTGGGGGGGCGATCGGGGGCGGCGACTTGGGGGACGTCGCTGATGGGCTTGGCCTGGTCGAGCGTGTCGCCACGGTTGAGCTTTTTCCGCTTGCCTTCGAAGTCGAAGCTGAAATCGAATTCGCCGATTTCGGAGACGGTGCCTTTGACGGTGCCGATCTCGAATCGGTCGCCTTGGTGCAACGTCACCATCTGGCCGGTCGGGCGGACGTGCAGCCAGACTTCGCCCTGGCCATCGACATCGAGCACGGCGCTGAGCATCGTAAACTTGGCGAAATCGAACGTGGGGGCGCGCTCGACGGGCGGCGGCTGCGGTTTGGCGTTGACCACGACCTTTAATTCGGGCGAACGACGGGCGGGAAAGCCGTCGTCGATGCCTTGAATGACGAACTCGTAGCTGCCTTCTTCGGTGGGCTTCCAGGTGAACTTGCCGGTGATGGGATCGAGTTTGGCATCGGGCGAGGCGGACTTCACGAGCTCGAATTGCACCTGATCGAGCCAGTCGGGGTCTTCGAATTTTGCCGTTAGCTCGACTTCGCGGGGCAGGAAGACGTCGGTGGAACCGCTGACGGTGATTTTGGGCTCGGTGTTTTTCGGGCCGAATAGATTGCGGCCTACGATAATGTCGTAGTAGTCGTCGCCGGAAGCCAACATGAGGCGATTGCCAGGGTGGGGCTCTAATTTGTCGGTGTTGGAGGCTTTGCGGAGGGAGAGGGCCTCGATTTGCAGACCGATGCCGAGCAGCTTGCTGTCTTTGACCGGCCGCAGTGTCAGACGCGTGATGCGGTGCAGCCAATCGACGCTGTAGAAGGCGTGCAGCAGCTTGACGATTTGCGGGAGCGTGCCGCTGGCGTCAACGGCAAACGTTTGCCTGACGAACAGGTCTTTATCGCCACCGGCGGCAGACATAAACCGCACGTCGGGCTCGATGAGCTCACAGGCTTCCATCTCGGTGACGAGCCAGCTTTGATAGCGCGTGCGGGCGATTTCTGGGTTCGCGGGGAGCGAGCGCTCCTCGAATTGGGCGATTTTGCGCGAGGCGACGGCGCCTTGCAGGGCGGTGCGGTCGAGCTTCTTGAGCTCGTCGAGTAGCTTGGCCTTGTCGCTTGCTCGCGTGGAAAACTGGCCGCTGATCCAGCTAAAGACGAAAAAACCGATGACGAGCGTGCCGACAAAGCCGGCAATGATGGCGAAGAGTCGTTCGCGGGAGGTGTTCATTGCTTTCCTCCCTGTTTGGCGGCCGCTGGGGTGGTCGCTTTCGGCGCGGCGGCTTTTGCGGCCGCGGCCGGCGCTTCGGCTTGTTTCGGGGGAACACGTTCTGGTGGCGGAGCGACGGTCACCGTCTCGTCAAAGGCCCACTGGAGCCACTCGCGTTCTGTGTCTTGTGAGATGATCTTGCTGCCGCTGACGTTGTGCTGTTTGTCGCGGAGATTGTCTTCGAGCTGGGCGACACGCTCGGAGGTATCAGTGTGGCCGACGAACTTAATGATTCCGCCGCCACCTTTGGGCACGACCTGAATCGTCATCTCGCTGACGAGGGCATTGTCGGGCGGCGGCATCTTGGTCGAGAGCGTGGCGAGCTCGTCGAGCCAGTTGACGTCGCCGGCGGCGAACGCGTCGAGCGCTTCGGCGTCTTTGATGGGCTTGGCGCTCTCCTTGGCGAGCTTGTCTTGCTTGGATCGCTTGTCTCGCAGGGTGAGGAGCTCGCGGTCGAGCGACCAGAGTTGCCACTGAATCACGCCGAAGCCAAGGAGCAGCACGGCGGCGATGGCGGCGGCGACGCCCAGATAACGCCCGCGGCGATTGGGCGGGGCGGGCTTTTTGCGAACGTGCAAAAAGTCGATCGTCGGGGCCGTGGCCGAGGCTTCGTCGAGCATGAGGCCGACGAGCGGAGCGAAGGTGCCCGGATAATCGGGCCTTTTGGCTTTGGCGTCGGCCCATTCGACGTGCTCGAAGGGATCGACGAGGCGGACGGTGAGGGTCAGCTCTTTTTCGAGGAGCTGCTTAAGCGATGCATGGTGTTGGCCGTCGCCGAAAATGACGACCTCTTCGACGCGGCGGCCGCCGAGCTGGTTTTGGGCCGCAATCATCGTGCGGCGGCCTTCGTTGAGCAGAGCGCGGGCTAAACCATCGCCTTCGACGGCGGGCAAACGCACGGTGCGCGGGAAGATGACCTGAGAGCCGATGAGAACGGTCAAATCGGCTTCGTCGCGCAAGAGATCGACGATCATCCGGCATTTGCCGTCGTCAGCCGTGCCTTTGATGATTGCGGCAGCGGCGAAAGGACGCAGGACCAGCTTGCCGACGCTGACGCCGGCGGCGGTGCAGTCCTTTTGAATTTGCTTGAGCAGGTCGGGCGCGATGGCGGCGGCCAAAACATTCATGCCGCCATCGGCATTGGGCCCAAGCGGGACGAAATCGAGCGGCCAATCGTCGCCAAGCGTCGTGAATTGCCGGACGGCCTGAAAGCGGACGACATCGGGCAATTCTTCTTCCGGGACTGGCGGAGTGGAGAGGAAGCGGAGCTCGATATTAGCCCGGCCGACAGCGACGATCGCTTCGCTGCGGGCGACGCCGTGATCGGCCAAGGCTTTGGCGATGGCGGGGCCCACATCGGGCTCAACGGTTGAGCCTTCTTCGCGCTGCGGCAACGCCACGGCAAAGGCCTGATCGATGGCGACGCCGCCGCCACCGCGCGTGCGGCCAATGGCCACGCGGGCTTCTTTGGCATCCCACTCTAGAGCTATCAAACGAGACATCAAAGATCTTCTTGAAAATCAAATGACCAAGCATCAAGGACCAAACAAATTCCAAAGGCGAAAGCACCAATTCTTATTAACCGCGGGCGACGTAACTTGTTTCGCTCATTAGAGATTGGATTTTTGTGCTTGTTTGCGATTTGGTGCTTGCTGCTTGGTCATTTGCTATTGGCGAGGCTCACTGCGAGTAATTCACGCCTAAGGTGTCCAGCGGGTAGCCGCGGCCGAGATGGGTTAGATCTCTCCACAATACTATCCGGGGCAGCGGGCTGGTAGCGTCGAAAACGGCTTCGACGCGGCTGGCGGCCTGGCCCCCCTGGAAATATCCGACGATCTGAGCCCGGTAGGCGTTCCCGCCGCCGTTGATGAACGGCATGAGAATCTTCATTTGTGGCAGTGTGACTATGCTCTCGGAGAGGAGCCACGTTTCGTACTTGCGGGCCGGGTCGGCGCTGGTCGAATCGATCGTGCGCTGGGCGAGGATTTTGCTGGAAATGTCGGATGTCATGCCGGGAATGCCGGAGAGGACTGTGGATGAGCATTGATTGATGTTGATGCGGCCGGGGATCGTGGCGGCGGGATTGACTGTCACATAGTCCATGAGTTGCGGCAGGTAGCTGGCATACGCGCCGTCGGCGAACGGCGAGGCAAGCGTCGAGGGGGCCATCCCGCCCTGGAAGGTGTATTGGACTTGGGCGCCGACGAGGTCGAGAATGCTGCCGATGGTTGTCTGCGGCTGAAGGTCCATATTGAGCTCGCCGCTGCCGGCGGCCACGGGCGTATTTCCCGGTGTCGTGGCACCAGCAGTCGCAGCGCCGGCGGCACCGGCGGTACCTGTTGTTGTGGCACCGGCCGCGCCCGCTGCAGCGCCCCCTCCTCCTCCTCCGCCGCCGCTTGGCCCGGCCTGGCGATAGGCGACGATGAAATTGATCCAGTCGGCGTTGAGGCCGGCGGCTCCGAGGTCATCGACGAGCTTGTTCAGATCGTTGGTGTTGAGATAGACCTTGGGATTGCCATCGGGCGTGATGTTCCACTCGACGCTATAGATCGTGAGAAACGACGACCACCCGCGGAAGCCGGTGGCGTCGGTCGAGACGGTGTCGCCGGTGTCTTGCGTGAGCTCGTGCTGATCGAGCTGGCCGTTGCGGTTGCTGTCGGCACCGAAGAGGAGCTGCGGAGTGACGCCTTTGACGAGGAGCAGCTCTTCGACCGTATCGACGGGGCCATTTTTCGGGGCGTAGGCCGGCGAGAGGCTTGAATAGTACTCGACCTCTGAACCAAGCTCGCGTTGATCGTCGTCGGGGTCGAGCCAATCGAGAATGGCGTCGGCGACGTCTTCGGTCATGCCGGGCAGGCCCATGAGCAGCGTGCGGCCGGAGCCGGGCGATTGTTTGTCGAGGATGAGCAAGACGTTAAGATTGAGCCGCGTCGATTCGTCTTCCAGGCCGTGGCGAATGCCGGAGACGTTGCCGTCGCTGTCGATGCCCGGCGCGATGACGCTGAAGCAGCCGCGGTCTTTGTAGTTGTCGTCTTCGAGCACGGTGACCGCGCGGAAATGCTGTGCATTGTCGTAGATTCCGCCGGCGGCGGCGCGGTCGTCGGCTGATTGGGAGAGGAAGAGCTGCACGGCCGTGACGCCCGAATCGACAAGCGAGCGGGTCTGAGCCTGACGGCCGGTGATAACGGCGGCTTCATGATGGGCCAGCATCAGGTTGGTGAAGGAATATGCGCCCAGCGAGAGCATCGCGATAACGATGAGGACGAGGATGAGGACGAGGCCGCGGCGCGTAGGTCCCGTCGGCCCGGCGGGACTTAACCTGCGATGGACGCCAATTTGGCGGGGCTTGGTCCCGCCCGGCGGTCGGGACCTACATGATGGTTGATTCATGGCGTCGTCCCCTGTGTCGTGGATCCAGAGGAAGTGCTGGACGACGAGGATGACGAACTGCTCGCGTCGGTCGATTCAACTTCAGGGGCGGCGACAACGGGAACGGTGGGCAGGCTGATGACGAAGAAAAAATCGGTCGGCTCGACTTTTTTCCCGGCTTGAGCGGCCTGCAGCTCCTCTTCCGTCATGCCATACAACGGCTGCACCGACAGCCAGACACGGATCGCCCGCGGCAGCGTGCCGGAGCTGGAAGAATCCCACTCGGTGAGGAAGTCGGTGCCGTCGTAGTATTCGAAGCCGAGACCGACGACTTCGTTGGCGAGCAGCTGAGCGACGGAATAAGCCGATTCGCCGGTTCCAGAATCGGAGTAGAGAGTGACGGCTCGGTCCATCTCGGCACGCATGAGGCCGCGGCCGTAACCATCGGTGCTGGCTTCGCCGCCGGTCGCGCGGGGATCGTCAACATACGATTGAGCCGATTGCGTGCTGCGAATGAAATAGACAATCGTTTTCACATCGCTTGGCAGATCCACGGTGCTGGTCTGA
>DASXLL010000344.1:0-2782 GCA_036496265.1 Pirellulaceae bacterium
AAAACCTGCGCTCGTCGGCATTGTCATGGGTTCCAAGAGCGACTCGGAAACCATGAAGGCCGCAACGACTGTGCTCGATGAATTCGGCGTACCGCACGAAAGCCGTGCCATTTCCGCACACCGTTCGCCCGAGCTTGTGGCCGAGTATGCGAAGTCGGCTGAATCGCGTGGGCTGGAAGTAATCATTGCCGCGGCTGGAATGGCGGCCGCGTTGCCCGGAGTTGTGGCCGCAATGACGCCGCTTCCGGTGCTGGGAGTTCCGATCGAAGGCAAGCTACTGGGCGGGCTCGATGCCGTGCTGTCGATGGTCCAAATGCCCGGCGGGGTGCCGGTGGGTACTCTCGCAATCGGCTCGGCCGGAGCAAAAAACGCGGCGCTCTTAGCCGTGCGAATTTTGGCCAATTCGCGACCTGAATTGAGGGAACGGCTTCGCCAATATCACGCCAAAATGGCCGATCAGATTCGTGCCGAAGTCGAGCTATAGGGTATCGCTGGCTAACAGAATTGCCGTTTTTTCTGATCGTGCAATGGTTTAATCGCATTGAATTTACCGGTTAGCAAGCGCGCCCACAAAATTCATACGTCAAAAACCATGCCGAAAACTGGTAAGGTCTTGCCGCCTCCCTTAGAATAAGAAGCTGATCGGGAGTGTGGGCCGCCGGGATTCTCTTCGGCAGAGTTCTTGTTTGCAGGGGTAGGCATCTTATCTCGTTAGAGGCTTCAAACTATGGGCAGACCTCGAAACAACGATGAACAGGTCGAAATCGCCATCGTTGGTGACCTCACCGACAGCGAGGCTGATTTGACCGACCGCTTGCTAAGCGTTGAGCCCGGCGGCGAATGCACCATCTACTTCGATTCTCCGGGCGGCAGCCCCTATTGCGCCGTTTCGTTGATGACGTTGATCAAGCTCCGCGGCGTGCGGGCCACCGGCATCGTCACGGGCGAATGCTCGTCCGCGGCACTCTGGCCGTTTGCCGCCTGCGTGAGACGGATTGTCACGCCGTTCAGCGTAATGCTCTTCCACCCCATGCGTTGGCAAAGCGAGGAAAACGTGGGTCTGGCGGAAGCTGCCGAATGGGCCCGGCATTTCGGGCAGCTCGAGCAAGATATGGATTCGCTTTTGGCGCACCTGTTTGGTGTCGAGGCCGACGTCATGCGCGAATGGATCAATCCCGGCCGCTACGTCTCGGGCCGCGAGCTGGCGGCCACCGGCATGGCCGAGCTGGTTGAGTTCGAAGACCTTGGTCGCCTCTCGATCGCGCGGCTAATGACCGAGCCGCGATTGGTGAGCACTCACGGCGGTCAACCGAGCCGCGCCCCCGGCCGCGTCCGCACCGCCCCCGCTGCCAAGTCGCAGAAGCCAAAGAAGTAGCCGCCGCCGTTAAAAAGGGGACGGGAGCTTTCTCCCTCTCCACTTCTGCCGCCGTGCGGCCGGTCTGAGACGGCGCCGAAGCATGGAATGGGCTCCGTGGTTGCCTTTACGGTAACCCCAGTTTCTGTCCTCGTTTGGCGAAATCAAGCTTTTAGTGGGCCGAGGCGTGCGAGAAGCCGCCGGCGGAGGTTGTGAATGACGTCGTGGTCGTCTTACATCCCATCCCGTCATTTCCATTGCAGTGGCTCGGGAAACTGCCATTACTGCAGCTACTATGGCACGGCGGAGCACTTTTGCAGCTGTGGCTGGGCGGGGGATTATTGCAGGCATGGCAGGGGTTGAAGTCTTTTCCCTTTTCGCCGCCGAAATCTCCTCCCTTCTCACCGTGGCCAGATCCATCGACGTTAGTCATGATTTCGGCACCTGCAAACGAAAAGTTGTCGCCAGACGCCTCGTGTTTTCCACTGGCGTTGAAACCATTTTCGGAATGCGCGCTCCCCATGGGAGTATTGATTGTGGCAAAGGAATCGCCCGAAGCCTGAGCCGAGGAGCCGACTGAGCGAAAGCCGAGGCCGCGAACCGCGCGCGCTTCATCGTCCGACATGATCGTCAGACCACCCAATCCCATTTCCTGCAGCGTGCGTCCGCTCGGTTGACTTCCTAGCGCATGCGCAGTTTGACCAATTGCGGCCAGCATACCAATCGACAATGCCAACACCGCAGTATTCTGCCAATTCATCGCACACCTCCTAGCTAACATTTGCTATTTTGGTCGAGCCGGGAACGGCTCCCGACTCGCGACACGGCCGATTGTAACAAATTGCGCCCCCTGGTGTCTATTTGCGCTATGTTTTCTTCTCTTTTCCTTGTCCGCGGCGGCGAGATTCAATAGGACGCGACCGAATTCCCGTCGTGGTACAATCTGTGTCGGAAGCATGAGCCGCTAGGCGGTGATATGCCAGCGATGTCAGCTGGCCTGGTTCAGAGGCCGTGGACGATCCGAGAACTGCTTGAACGTGCGGCGGAGGTCTAATGTCCGAGGGAGGATTTGATCCGTATGAAGCAGCCGTGGCAGCAGGCAAAGCCGCCGGCCCTCAGACCATCATCTGCCTCGCCATCCTAGCGTTGATTGAGGCACAGCAAAACGACAGCTGGGGCCTTGCCCTAATTGGTATCGTCATGCTGTGCGTTGGATTAGTCGATGTCGTCCAGTGGAGAAGGGCAAAGCAGCGCGACGCGATTGCGAAGAACGTGCGAGAATAAATCCCAATCCAACACACTAACTACCATCGATTAACAACTGACATGACGCCCGCTCCGATCGAGCTCGCTGCCGCCATCATGTGCCTCCGCCACGACCGTCCGGAAAACGTGGCCGCAACAAATTAACGCCCATTACCGCAGATT
>DASXLL010000345.1:0-11761 GCA_036496265.1 Pirellulaceae bacterium
CCCCACCCACTTCCTCGACCCCAAACGCCGCCTCGGTGCCACGGTCAATCTAAAAGCCGGCGACAAAGAGCCCACCATCGTCCTCGAACCCTGCGGCTCCGCCACCGCCCGCTTCCTCGACGGCAAAGGGCAGCCCCTCGCCGATATCCATCCCAATTTCGACATCATCATCACCCCCGGCGTCCACCGCTACGATTTCGCAGCGCAGCAAGCCGGTCAGTTGGCCGCCGACTCCGACTTCATTGCCAACGTCGATCGCCTCAACCACGGCGTCCTCAAAACCGATGCCCAAGGCAAGCTCACCATTCCCGCCCTTATCCCCGGTGCGACTTACGCCGTCAAAACTCTCGATAATCGTCGCTGGGAATACGTAAAGGAATTCCAAGTCCAATCCGGCCAAACCCTCGACCTCGGCGACATCACCCAACCGCCTCCCTCCGACCAACCCAAAGCCGCCTCAACCACGAAGGAGCCCGGCACCACACCAACCCGAAGCGTAAGCGAGGCCTCTCCTCCCCTTCTTCCTCCGGGAGAGGGCCGGGGTGAGGGCTTAAAAACACCGGCGCTGATCACCATCTCCGGCCTCGTCCTCCTCCCCACCGGCCAACCCGCCCCGGGCGCAACCATCCGCGCCGCCGCGCCCCTCTGGGCCATGATGAAGCCCTTCCTCGGCGAAGATTTTCAATCGCCAATGTCAGAAGTGAAGGCCGACAGCGCCGGCCGCTTCTCAATTACCTTTCCCACGCAGCCCTTCGGCGATGTCAGCAAGTTCGACGCGCAATGGCAGCAGATTTGGAAGAAAACCGCCATCGCCGCCTCGCTGCAGGGCTACGGACCAGCCTGGGTCGAATACGAAGAGGTCGAAACCAGGCAGCAGCCCCTCACGCTCCAGCTCGTCGAAGACTTGCCGATCCGCGGCCGAGTCATCAATCTCGAAGGTCGGCCTATTGCTGGCACCACGGTGAAAATCGGCGAGCCGCAAGCAGCAGAGAACGAAGATCTTTCTGCGTGGCTGGCCGGAATCAAATCGGGAGAGTTGCCGTGGACCGTCGGGCACAAGGCTCCTCGCGAGATTGAATCTCGTCTGGCCGGCACGCCCACCGCCGCAACCACCGACGCCGAGGGTGCTTTTGAAATTCGCGGCATCGGCCGCGAACGTGCGGTCGGGCTGACCTTCGAGAGCGAAACCGTCGCTCACCGCGAGGCAGAAGCAGCGACTCGCTCCATGGCAACGCTCCACAGGAACATTGGAAGGGCTCGTGAGAACTCACCCGACACAACTGAGCCAGTTTTTGGCGCTGAGTTTACTTACACCGCGGAACCGGCCCGCACCGTCGAAGGCATCGTCCTCGACGCCAAAACTCGCCAACCGCTCGCTGGCGTCGCCGTCGAAAGCGACAAGCTGGTCAATTACCCCTACTCGAACTATCGCGTCCTCAAAACCACGACCGACACCGACGGCCGCTTCCGTCTCATCGGCCTGCCCAAGGGCGTTGGCAATCGCCTGCTCTTGCTTCCAACCGACGATCAGCCCTACTTCATGCGCAGAGTCGAGGTCCCCGATCCCGTTGGCCTCGGTCCCGCCAAAATCGAGATCGAGCTGCATCGCGGCATTTGGATCACCGGCCGCGTGACGGATAAGCAGACCGGCGAGCCGGTCGAGGGCGTCCGTCTTCACTATCTTCCCTTCCGCACCAACGAGTTTGTTCAACGGCTGCCGGAATTCGATTCGAATGGCAACGTCGATGGCGATCAGATGCGTTATACAACGCGGCGCGACGGCACGTTTCGCTTGGTCGGCTATCAGGGTCGCGCGATTGTCGGAGCCGAGTCCGTGATAAAACACTACCGCCAAGGCGTCGGCTACGACGAGATCGACGCTCCCAAGACAAATCAGCAGAGCGACTGGCTCGACACGTATCGCAGTCCCATCAATCCGGGGTCCAAATGGCCGAATGTCATGAAGGAGATCAATCCGGATGCCGACGCGGCCGAATTCAAGGTTGATTTGCAGCTCGACCCCGGTCTATCGGTGCGGATTCGAGTTACCGATTCCGCCGGCAACGCGCTCACGGGCGCGTCGGTTGCCGGCCTGACCTTTCACGGTTATTTCCAGACCGAGCCGGACGCGGTCGTCACGGCTGTCAACCTCGGTCCCCAGGAAACACGCGTCGTTTTGCTGGAAAAGAAAGACGGCGAACTCGGCCGCGTGCTCACCATCGGTCCCGACGAGATCCGCGCCGGCGAAGCCCTCGCCCAATTGCTGCCCTGCGCGAAGCTCACGGGCCAGGTCCTCCGCGACGATGGCACCCCCTTCTCCGGCCTAGCCATCGAACCGCGAGTCCTCCCCTTTGGCGACTTCGGCCGCCAATTGCGATCCGTCGCGACCGACGCCGAAGGCCGTTTCCAAGCAACGCTGCTCCCCGGCTGCAAATACAACATTTCCGGCATGGGCGGCAGTTTCCAATACGTCGAGTTGGCCAACGACCTATCCGTCGAACCCGGCCAAACCCTCGACCTCGGAACGCTGAAGCTGGACAAAAAAGGCAAAGCCACCTCCTGGAAACCCTAGCCAAAACGCTCTCCCCAACCGAAACCCAAATACTGAACGAATGTTTAATATCCAGCAACCTCACTATGCTCCCTGCGACCACGGGGCTTGTCCCCGTGGGGCACTCACTGGCGAGCTACCCGCCGCAGCGCACCAGAAATTAAATTTTGGATCGGAGCGATCCCAAAACTCACCCCTTCAGCCCTGCTCACCCATCACCCACGAACCTTCTAGTAGTACTTAGACGATCATCAGAACATTGCGCAAACTAATGCAAATAAATAACTTACGGAAAGCAGTCGCTTTGCAGAATTCGGCCAGCACTACTATTGCATCCCCCGGTTAGGGACTGCTCACGCCATTTTTAAACCATGCTCACCTGGGCCCCTTACAAACCGTCGCCCGCCGCCCCCTGGAACCTCCAGCGCGTCGTCCATCTCCACCGCCGCGCCGCCTTCGGCGCCACCTGGCCCCAAATCCAGCGCGACCTCGAAGATGGCCCTGAAGCCGCCATTTCTCGCCTTCTCTCCGGTCAAACCCAATTCGCCGGCGCTCCTCCCGAATTCGACTCTCTCTCCGCCGTCATTGGCCAGGCCGCCGCCGATTCCGGCAGTCCCGAGCGTCTCAAAGCCTGGTGGCTCTACCGCTGCCTGTTCACTCCCCACCCGCTCCAAGAACGTCTCACGCTGCTCTGGCACAACCACTTTGCCACCAGCAACATCAAGGTTGACGATCTCAAGCTTATGAAGGGGCAGAACGAGTGCCTCCGCAAGTTCGCACTCGCCCCGTTCGGCGATTTGCTCCGCAACATGGCCCACGACCCGGCTTTGCTCCAGTGGCTTGACGCTCCGCAAAACCGCGCCGGCCACCCCAACGAAAATCTGGCCCGCGAATCGATGGAGCTTTTTCACCCTCGGCATCGGCCATTACACCGAGCACGACGTCAAAGAAGCCGCCCGCGCCCTCACCGGCTGGACCATCCGCCAAGGCGAATTTCGGGATCAACCAGCCGTCCACGACGACGGCGAAAAGGAAATCCTCGGCCGCGCCGACAAATGGACCGGTGACGACCTTATCAGCATCCTTTTGGAGCAGCCGGCCACCGCGCGGCGAATCGCCTGGCGACTGACAAACGAATTCTTCGGCGAAGGTGTCGTTACCGATGCCGCGATCGATGAATTGGCCGCTCGCCTCCGCCAAGACAACCTCAACATCCACAACTGCGTCGAGACAATCCTCCACTCCGAGTTGTTTTTCTCATCACCGAATATCGCGTCGCGCATCGCCGACCCCGTGTCCTTCCTGATCGGCCCGCTGCGAGCCTTGGAATGCTGGCGGCAATCCCCCAGCACGCTCGTCCTCGCCGAATGGGTCTCCCGCATGGGCCAAGACCTGTTTTATCCACCCAACGTCGGCGGCTGGTCCGGCAGCCGCGCCTGGCTCTCCACCCGCACAACCATCGCCCGCGCCAATTGCCTCGCCGCCCTCGCCACCGGCAATCTCAGCAGCCCCACCCGCCCCCCAGACTTCGCCGCCCTCGCTTCTCAATACATATCTGCTAAGCAGGAACCCAAGACCATCAATTTCCTCTCCCAACTGCTCCGCGGCCGTAACTCCAACGAAAACCATTCCACTTCCCTCGACCTCCTGACTTCCACCGAGGCCCATCTGCACTGATCCCTCTCCGTTTCCTCTGTTACCTCCTGTTCATTCGCATTCAATGGACACAGCCATGTCATCACGCCGCCAATTCCTCCACCAATCGGCCCTTGTCTCCCTCGCTCCGCTCGTCCCGACCTTTCTTTCTCGCTCCGTGACGGCTGCTGACGCAAAACAAGACGACCGCATTCTCGTCGTCATTCAGCTCGACGGCGGTAACGACGGACTCAACACCGTCATTCCCTACGCCGACGAAAACTACGCCCGCTTTCGCCGCGAGCTACGTATCAAAACCGACGATATTCTCAAGCTCGACGACGCCGTCGGCCTGCACCCCGCCATGAAAGCCGCGGCTGAACTCTTTCACGACAACCGACTGACAATCGTCCAAGGCGTCGGCTATCCAAATCCCAATCGGTCCCACTTCGAAAGCATGGCCATCTGGCATCACGCCCGCCTGACGACCGACGAGCACGACGGCAACGGCTGGCTCGGCCGCGCCGCCGAGGCGATGCAGCCCCGCAACACATCCACCGCCGACTCCATTTATATCGGCGCCGACGCCGTTCCCGTCGCCCTTCGCGGCCGCCGCGCCAACGCCCTCTCCCTGCAAAACGAATCCGACCTGCAACTCAACAGCACCGTAGGGTGGGCTGTGCCCACCACAGATTCGTCAGACATCACCGACTTCGTCCATCGAACCCTCGCCCAATCCTTCGACGCTGCCCGCCAGTTCCGCGAATCCAATCAACTCCAGACATCCTCAACCAGCGACTATCCCGATTCGAAACTTGCCCACAAGCTGCAATTGGTTTCCAAACTGCTCAAACTCGGCGGCCAAACTCGCGTCTATTACGTCTCCCAATCCGGCTACGACACTCACGCCGCTCAGCTTTATCAACACTCGCAACTCCTCCGCGAATTCGCCGGCGCTCTCAAAGCATTTATGAACGACCTGAAAGCCGCCAACCTCGACGAACGCGTCGTTGTCCTCGCCTTCAGCGAGTTCGGCCGCCGCGCCGAAGAAAACGGCTCTGCCGGCACCGACCACGGCGCCGCCGGCCCCATCTTTCTCGCCAGCCCCGCCATTCGTCACGGCCTAATCGGCAATCACCCGTCCCTCACCGCTCTCGACGAAGGTGACCTCAAAATGGCCATCGACTTCCGCCAGGTATACGCCGCGATTCTCGACCAATGGCTGCGAATCGATCCAGTTCCAATTCTCGGCGAACAATTGCCGCCGATCGAGCTCATTTCTTGATTCTCTCGGCAGCGTTCGCGAAGGTCCCTAACTTCAAGACACCATCCTCCGGCTGGACATTCAAGGAAAAATCAAATAGCAATGAATGTCGAATTCTGGGTCTTTTCCACCCTGCTGCCTGGCCGTTTTACTTCACTCATGCGAACAGAACAATCGATCGTCGCCGTTCTTGCCTTGGTGGCTTCATTAGCGCTGGCGGATGAGTCCGTCGAGGTTCGTCCCCGCTTCATGGCAATCGTGAGCCAGCAATTCGCGACCTGGGACCGAGATGGTGACGGCGTTCTGACTCCAGCCGAGATCGACTCCGTAGTCGCCGATCCGCAAGTGCAAGGCGTCGCGGCCGCTGCCATATCGGCACTCAAGCGGGCGACGCGCAGCTCGCGCTACAAGCTCACGGAGTTGACGCTACCGCAAATTGAGCAACTCATTGCGGCCGGTCCCAGTAAAGATCGTCCCGATCTCGAAGGCATGTTTCGTAATGGACGCGAGCGGATCGAGGAAGCCCATCGCGACCTTTTCGCTTCCGGCGCGCCGCGGCTGGATACGATCCATCAGGGACGATTGGGGAATTGCTACTGCCTGGCGCCGCTAGGAGCCGTCCTCTGCCTGGCGCCCGAGCGCGTGAGCGGCATGTTCGCGTTGCAATCCGATGGATCGTTCCAGGTCCAGTTTGGTCCGCGCTCGGTTCGCGTATCTCCGCCCACTGATGCCGAAATCGCGCAGACCGCGAGCAACGAACGCGACGGCATGTGGATCAACCTCTATGAAAAAGCCGTGGGAGAGGACCGCAATGCGGCCAAGCCGCCAGAGCAGCGGACCGGGTCGCCGATCGATGCCATGGCGCGTGGCGGGTCTGCCGGCACGATGCTTTCGTTTATCACAGGCCACAAGATCCAGCGATTCTCGTTTGCCTTTGCCAAGCAAGAGGCCTTGTCTGATGAGCAGCGACTAAAAATCCTTGAAGAGCTCCGAACGTATTTGCGTGAAGCGGTCGAGGAGCGGCGAGCAATGACCTGCGGCACTGAAAAGACGACGACTCCGGGCCTGAATCCCAATCATGCCTACGCCGTGCTGACCTATGATGATCCGACCGACTGCGTGCAGCTATGGAATCCGCACGGCGGTCAATTCACTCCCAAAGGTCCAGCCGGGCTCGAACGCGGCTATCCGACGAAAGACGGTGTATTTTCCCTGCCGCTCGCAGATTTCGTGCGACAGTTTGCGGGGATGGCGCGGGAGACCGATTTGCCTGCCGGCGATGAGCCCGAACTTCCTAAGCTGCCCGGCACGTTGCCAAAACATTGAATGCCAGGTGCAACATCCGGCGCCTGCTGCAACCGACGCCCTTACACCTCTTGAATGCAACCCATGACCACTCTTCATATTGACCCGGCTCTCCTGAGCGGCGCGCGCCGTTGGGCACTCTTTGTCCTTGGCCTCGCCATGTCGCTGGGCCACGGCTCGCTTCGCTCCGTCCATGCCGCGTCGGACCGACACGTCGTCATCGTGTGCATCGATGGATTTGCCGGCTACTTGCTCAACGATCCCAAGGCCCCGGTTCCCACCGTGCGAAAGCTGGCTAAAGCCGGCGCGGTGGCCGAGGGAGGAATGAAAGTTGTCAATCCTTCCATCACCTGGCCCAACCATACCACGCTCGTTACCGGCGTACGCCCGGAAAAACACGGCGTGCTGGCAAATGGGGTCTTGGTCCGCGGAGCGCCGGGAATTCCGACGCACGTAGATCCCAAAAAAGACCAAAAGGATTTGGTGCGCGTGCCAACGTTGTTCGACATGGCTCACGCGCAGGGCCTGACGACGGCCGAGGTCAATTGGCCCTGCACCCGCGGCTCGTCTTCGCTCGACGACAGCCTCCCGGACGTCCCAGACCAAATTACGCACATGACTCCGCGGCTGCGCGACGAGCTAATCACGCTGGGCGTGTTGACCGATGCAACAGATAAATCCTTCGCCGCCAATAGCGCGGTTGGCAAGGACCTGATCTGGACCGAAACGGCGCGCCACATCATTCAGAAGCGCAAGCCGAACCTGCTCGTCCTGCATCTGCTCAACTGCGACTCCACACAGCATGCGGAAGGGCCGCAATCGCCGCCCGGCTACACGGCCAACGCCTATGCCGACATGTGCCTGGCTCGCGTGGTGGAGGCGATCGACGAGGCGGGCATTCGTGACCAAACAACGGTGCTGGTTGTCGCCGATCACGGTTTCACGCTCACTCCCAAAGCCATTCGACCGAACGTGTTGCTCCGGCAAAACGGCCTGCTCAAAGTTGGAACCGGCGGCAAAATTGCCGATGCGCGCGTGCATGTCGTGCCCGAAGGAGGCATCGGCTTGGTTTATTGCACCGATCCCGCCACGGCTGCCTCCGACGCCAAGCGAGTGCAACAACTGCTCGCTGGCCAGGAGGGCGTAGCCAGTGTGCTGCCGCCGGAACAATTCGCCGAACATGGCGTGCCGCATCCACGGGAATATTCGCAGTCGCCCGATTTGATCCTCGTCGCAAAAGACGGCTACGGCGTCTCAAGTTCCGCGGAAGGGGAGACTTTCGTCGCACCGGGAACTGATGCCAAGGTCTCCGCCGGCTCCCACGGCTTTATCTCGACCGAGCGCAAGATGAACGCCGTCTGTGTGCTCTCCGGCGCAGGCATCCGTCCCGGCGTTCACCTGCACGGCGTCGAGAACGTTGACATTGCGCCGACAGTCGCTCGCCTGCTGGGCTTGAATGAGTTCACCGCTGACGGCCACATCTTGCAGGACGCGCTGGCGAGGCAGTAAACCCAGGCCCCGATGCGGACAGCGCGGCTGGCTTGTTCGTCGATTATGACGCTGCCATACTGCTGCCGAGCAGCTCTCGTCATCTGATTCTTCTGCAAGGCGATTCTCTATGCCAGTCTTCGCCCCAGCCATCTCCCTAAGCGCCATTCTGTTTTCATTTTTGGGCACGGGTCTTCCCGTGGGCATGCCGCCCGACAAAGAAGACGCAATCATGGCTCATGTTGCGCCCGACGATTGTGTCCTTTATGCAAGCTGGTCTGCGGCCGCCAAGCCCAGCCTTAGTAGTGCCAACCAAACCGAGCAGTTGCTTGCCGAACCGGAGATTCAAGCCTTTGCGTCCGCCCTTTACGGCAATCTGCTTTCTGCCGCCGCCGCTGCCGGCAAAAAGGGCGGCATGACGCCAGAACAGGTCGAAAAAAACAGCAAAACTGCGTCACTCTGGATTAGCACGCTCTTCAATCGTTCCGGCGCACTCTATGTCTCACGACTGGTGCCGCGCGGCCAACGGCTCGACGTGCAAGCGGCCGCGATCATCAAGGCGAATGAAACCTCGGCCGATCTCGAACGCTCATTTACGGAGCTGGTGAAAGATCGTGGTCTCGATGTCTCGGAGGCGATGCTCGCCGGACGCAAGTTCAACAAGATCGCGATCCCAGGTGCCCCACCGACCGATCTCGTGTGGTCGTCGGGCAATGGATTTTTCCTAATCGGCATCGGACCGGGAGCGATGGAAGAGATGAGCGCCCGCATTCGCGCCAAGAAGGAGCCCGCTTGGCTCACGCAGCTCAAGGTGAATCTGCCCGTCGAACGCCGCTCAACGATCACCTTCATTAACATTCAGCGGCTGTTGGCAGACTTTCTGCCTCTCGGCGGACCGAAAGCTGACCAAGCGATCACCGCGTTAGGCCTTAAGCAGCTCACGTCCTTTCAGGCAGTGACCGGGCTCGATAAAACCCGAATGGTCGCCCGCTCGTTGCTGACGATCGAAGGGCAGCCCAAGGGCTTGCTCACGCTCCTCGACGACAAAGGGTTCTCGGCCACAAACCTCGCGCACATTCCCAGTGATTCATTGACCGCGATGGCTTTTTCCTTGGACTTGCGCAAAGTCGTCGATTTGGTGACCGCCTCACTTGCCGACATCGATCCTCAAGCTGGACAACAGGCCAAGCAATCGCTGGCCCTCGTCCAGGCGACGCTCGGCACAAGCCTTCCCGAGGCCCTCAGCGCATTGGGAACGCACTGGACGCTGCACACCCCGCCGGACGTCGGCGTTGGCGCTGTGATTGTCGCCGAAGTCCGTGACAAAAATCGCTTGGCAACGATCGAAAAGACTCTGCTCTCGCGACTGGTCAATCAGGCCGGCGAAATTCCCAACGTCGGTCGAATCACGCGTTCGACAATCGCCGGCCAGCCGGTTAGCAGCCTGACACCGCGCACGCCTCTTCCTGTCGCGCCTTCCTGGTGCCTGACCGAGAAACGATTGATCCTGGCGTCCAATCCCCAAGCGGTGAAGTCGATTCTCTCACGCCAACCGACCGATAAATCTCTGGCCGAAGTGCCTGAAATTGCGTCCCCGCTCCTCACCGCCAGCCTGGTTGGCGCCAACGGCCCCTTGGCTCTTACCTACTACGATACTCCCCGTAGCTTCGCCGCCATGTATGCCCAGACCAACGCGTTGCTTCCGGTATTGAACTCCTCGGCCGAGAAGTCAGGCATATCCTTCCATCTCGAGCCCGGCCAGCTACCAAGCCAGCGCACAATCAGCCAGCACCTGCGGCCCAGCGTCTCGATCGTGCGCCGGACCGACAAAGGGCTCGAGTTTGAATCCCGAAAAACGTACCCCGGCCTCAGCACCAATCCAGCGACGATCGGAGTCGCCGTCGCATTGTTGCTGCCCGCAGTGCAAGCCGCACGCGACGCAGCCAAACGACAGGCATCGCAATCCAGCGCAAGCAAATGATGCCCGCGGCGCGCAAGTCATGGCTTGCTCAAGGGCTTCTCGAGCACGTGGGCGAAAGTAGAACGATAAGGCCGGTCTTGAAAGATGAATGAATTCCGAGACGTCTTGAATTCGACGACTATTACGGAATACTGCGGGCTGGCATCGTTTTTGCGTCAGACATGGCTGCGAGAAGTGAGGCAGCCGTATGTTGGTCATCGAGTTTACAGCTTTTTTCCTCGTCATCTTGATTCTGGGCTATTTGGTTCCTGCTGGCAAATATTATTACTGGTACTACGTCCGCGAAAACAAACGGAAGGAAGAACTTCGGATTCAGCAGCGTCGCCCTGGGGAAAACGAAGTTTGGCGCGAAGTCAGAATGTCGCTGGTGTCCGTCTTGATTTTCGCTGTGTTGGCAACCGTAGTTTTCCAATTCTACAAGGCGGGCAGAACCAGCATTTATTGGCGCCTTCGAGACTATCCACTCTGGTATCTTCCGGTGAGCGTCTTCCTATGCATGGTTCTGCACGACACTTATTTTTACTGGACGCATCGCTTCATGCACTGGCGGCCGGTTTTCAAATACTTTCATCTAGCCCATCATCGTTCTATCGCACCAACGCCTTGGGCCATTTACGCATTCGATCCGCTCGAAGCGGTGACTCAATTCATCGGCATCATGCTGCTGGTCACCTTTTTGCCGCTGCATCCGCTCATTTTGCTCGCATTTTTAAGTTACGACACTTTGGTTAACACAGCCGGCCATACCGGTTACGAAATGGTTCCCAAGCCGGTTTCGCAGCATTGGTTTTTCAAGTACTTCAACACCGTCACGCATCACGACTCGCATCATACGAACACGCGCGTGAATTACGGTTCGTTTTTGAACCTGTGGGACCGCTGGATGGGGACTTTTGAAAACAATGTTACCCCCGCGACAGCCAAAGCGACCACTCGTAGTAGCGCAGTACGCGAGCGCAATCCCAACGCTCCATTTCTCCCGGATCAGCGCGCCGTTCCTTCTTTGCCACAGGCCTCGCGCAGCATTCGATCAGAAACACAGCCGAGAAGTTCCGCGCCCTAGTGCCGATGCGGTTGACTAGACGCTCTCAGATACCGTGACCAGTTCCTTGGCATTAAGCACGTCTTTTTGCTGAGCCGCGTGCCGTCCATAGAAGAACGCTAGCGCCCAATGGAAGAATCGCGGAAAGTACCGTTTGATACGCACGCACAAACGCGCCCGCGCTCCGGTAATTACGTATAGCTTCCGCTTCCGCACGCCGCGCCAGGCTTGTTCGGCGACAAATTCCGAGGTCAGATTGCTCCACTGCATCCAATATTGGCCGTCCTGGCGAAGCTGTTCGTTTTGGAAGCGGCCCCCTTTTAGCAAATTCGTCGGCACAAAGCCTGGGCAGCACACCGTGGCGCCAATCTTGAACGGCTTCAATTCTCCGTACATAGTTTCGGTCAGCGATACCACGGCCGACTTCGAAGCACAATAAGCACCGGTCGTCGGCACCGCGGTATAGGCTGCCAGCGACGAAACATTCAAAATGCT
>DASXLL010000346.1:0-5762 GCA_036496265.1 Pirellulaceae bacterium
GCACACTTCGGCGATATCGTGACGGAGGCACAGCGGAAGCAGATTTACGCGGTGCAGGAAAAGTACGATAAACAGATTTCGTCGTTGGAGGACCAGCTTGAGGCGCTGAAGAAGAAGCGGGAAGTGGAAATCAAGGCCGTGCTGAGCGAGGAGCAGCGGGCAAAGCTGAAACGGGTGCAGGAGGATTCGGCGGCGAAGAGGAAGAAGACATCGGAGAAGAAAGTCGCGGATGCGAAGGCGGCGAAGTAGGGATGGAGAGATGGAGATGCAGAGGGACAGCAAGCCGGTTGAGTTAATCTTGCCAGAAAGTGGGTTCCTAAGATGAAAACGAGGATAGTCCTCTTTCTTTCGTGCCTTTCGTGGTCCGCAATCGCCTTCTCGCAGCAGAAGGTTTCTGGGCCACCGCTGGAGGGGACGCAGCCGCTGACGATGGAGGGGGATATCGCGGCACAGATGGTGGCGGGGATAGATAAGTTTTTGCTTAGGGAGATCGAGCTGTCGATGGAGCGGCGGGAGAAGTATTGGAAGCGGGATTTTTCGTCGCCCGAGGCGTACAACAAGTCGATTGAGCCGAATCGGCAGCGGCTGAAAAAGATTTTGGGGGTTGTGGATGAGCGGATGGCGTTCGATGCGCCTGAATTGATTGCGACTGTCGGCAAATCGGCCCTCGTCGGCCGTGGCGAGAACTACGAAATCTTCGCTGTGCGGTGGCCGGCGGTGCGGCAGGTGCATGGGGAAGGATTGTTGCTGGTTCCGAAGGGCGAAAAAGTCGCGGACATCATTGCGATTCCCGATTCCGACCAAACGCCGGAGCAGATTTGCGGCTTGGCTGAAGGCGTTCCCACAGAATCGCAATTTGCACGGCGGCTGGCTGAAAATGGGTGTCGAGTGCTGGTGCCGACGCTTGTTAGCCGCGAGATGAGCAAGCGAGCGCCGCCGGGGATGCCGGGGCGGGCGAATTTGACGAACCGGGAGTTTGTGTATCGGCCGGCGTTTGAGTTGGGACGGCATGTGATTGGGTATGAGGTGCAGAAGGTGCTGGCGGGGGTGGATTGGTTTGTGAAAGAAGCGGGTGGGAAGGACACAAAGATCGGAGTTGTTGGATATGGCGAAGGTGGGGTATTGGCTCTGTATGCTGGAGCCATCGACGTTCGTCTGAAGGCTACGTGGGCCAGCGGATTCTTTGGCGCAAGCGAACGAATTTGGCATCAACCGATCGATCGAAATGTTTTTGGCTTGCTACATGAGTTTGGGAACGGCGAACTCGTGAGCTTGGTTTCGCCTAGAGCGGTGGATGTCGAAGCGTTGGGAGAGCCAAATGTTGCTCTTCCATCCGAAGGAGGTGCTCCAGGAGAGATTTCAACGCCAGAAAACGAAACTGTGAGTAAGGAGTGGGAAAGAATAAAAGTTGAGCTTCATGATATTCACGTCGGATTGACCCAGCAGTTTGTTGGCCCTGCTGAAAACTATCTCTCGCGGGCAAATCTAGGATGGTTTCGTCGAGCGCTGACCGGTGTCGATTTTGTCTTGCCGCGTTACCTATCTAGTTCGGCGGGTCCGAGTGGAACGCCGCCACCACAAGAATCACGCCAACAGCGGCAGGTTGAGGAGATCATTCGGGATACGCAGTATTTGTTGGCAGAAAGTCCGTATGTGCGGCAACGGTTTATGAAGAAGTTGAATGAGGCGAAGACGGTGGAGGAGTATGAGAAGGTGGCGGAGGATTATCGGGAGTTGTTTGCGAAGGAGGTGATTGGGAGGTTTGATAATCCGCTGGAGGAGCCGAAGCCGCGGAGTCGGAAGAGTTATGAGACGGAGAAGTGGGTTGGTTATGAAGTGATGCTGGATGTGTTTCCGGACGTATTTGCTTACGGCATTTTGTGTTTACCGAAGGATTTGAAGCCGGGGGAGAAGCGGCCGGTGGTGGTTTGTCAGCATGGGCTGGAGGGGCGGCCGCAGGATGTGATTGGAGAGCAGCGGCAGGAGGTCTATTCGGCGTTTGCGGGAAAGCTGGCGGAGCGGGGATTCGTTACGTTCGCGCCGCAGAACATTTACATCGGCAAGGACAATTTTCGGACGTTGCAGCGGAAGGCGAATCCGCTGGGGAAGACGCTGTTCTCGATCATGGTGCCGCAGCATCAGCAGATTTGTAATTGGCTGAAGTCGCTGCCGTATGTCGATGAGAAGCGGATCGGGTTTTATGGCTTGTCGTATGGCGGGAAGAGCGCGATGCGGATTCCGCCGCTGGTGAAGGATTATTGTCTCTCAATCTGCTCGGCGGACTTCAATGACTGGGTCGATAAAAATGCCAACACGCGAGCGCCCTACAGCTATGTCTGGTCGAATGAGTACGAAATTTTTGAATGGGACCTCGGCAGCACGTTCAACTATGCGGAAATGGCGGCTCTCATCGCGCCGCGACCCTTCATGGTCGAGCGGGGCCACTTCGATGGCGTTGGTACTGACGACCGTGTTGCCAGCGAATACGCCAAAGTGCAGCGGATCTACAACGTGCAATTGAAAATGCCCGAGCGGTGCCAAATCGAATATTTCGTCGGGCCGCACAAGATCAATGGAGTTGGGACTTACAAGTTTTTGCACAAGCATTTGAATTGGCCGGAGCCGAGGGAAAATGAGCCGCGGATTGGCACGGATGAACACGGATTTGGCTTACTAAACTGTGCGCGACGGCGTCACAGACTGTGCGGATTTGCGGCATTTCGATGTTTTACCGCCAATTGCGCTTGCTCGAAGCAAAAAAGCGGCACTGCGCTTGCACCTCTATTTTTGCGCGTGATGGTTTTCAGTACGAGCTGTTCAGCTGACACGCCGAAATAGGGGGAACGCCATGAACGCCGCCAAGACGAACGCAGCCAAGAAAATCCTCTTTCCTACCGACTTCTCCGAGACCGAGCGGACCGCGTTGAAAATGGCGACGTCGCTGGCTCGCGATCATGGCGCGACGCTGGTCATCATACACGTTGAGGAGCCGCCGGCAGCCTACGGCGCGGGCGAGTTGTATTACGGAATGGAAAGGCCGGACCGCATTCAGCTGGAGAAAATGCTTTCGGAAGTCGTGCCGACCGATCCGACCGTCGCTTGCGAGCACAAGCTGGTGGTTGGCACTCCGGCGACTGCGATCGTGCATTTGGCCGAGCGGGAAGCGGCTGAGATGATCGTGATGCCGACGCACGGCCGCACGGGCCTGTTGCGGGTTCTCATGGGCAGCGTGGCCGAGGAGGTTGTGCGGAAGGCCAATTGCCCGGTGCTGACCGTGAAGACCGCGCTTGCCATGAAAACCGCCGCCCAGACCAGCAAAAACACCGCCGTCGAATTGGAGGAATCGGCCATCTAGGCAGTCTCGCCCCTGGCCCGATTGCCATTTACAAGGAGAATAGCCATGCGTGACTTTCAGGAAAATCGTTGCTACGTCGATCATTTAGTGGCCGAGCATAGCCGCGTACACAAGATGCTCAAGCAAACGCGGGCGGCTATTGTCCGCAGCGTGCAGCCGGAGAGCGTACGACCAGATAAGCGGCCGACGTTTGCCGGTATCGGTGCCGCGTTGCGGCGGTTGAAAGCAGAGTTGGCCGCCCACTTCCGCGAGGAGGAAAGCGGCGGCTGCCTCGATGAAGCCGTGTCGCTTTGCCCGAGTTTGTCGGGAGACGAGCACCGAATCGAAGGCGAGCATGCCGAAATCCTGGCGGGGATTGATGGTCTGATCGGGAATTGCCAGCAGCTGCCGGCGACGCCGCAGAACCAGCACGCGATTCAGCAGACGTTCGACGAACTTTATCAACGGCTGCTGACCCATGAAACGGCCGAGAACCAGCTTATGTCGCAGGCGTTCGGCACGGTGGCGAATGGCGCCGACAATGCCCAACCGGCGCTGATTCACGACGTGTAGTTAGGCAAGAATCGGGCGGACGATGTTGCCGTGGACGTCGGTAAGGCGATAGTGGCGGCCTTGGTATTTGAAGGTGAGACGAGTGTGGTCGATGCCGAGGAGGTGGAGCAACGTGGCGTGGAGATCGTGGACGTGGATGGGGTCGGCGGTGATGTTGTAGGAGAAGTCGTCGGTTTGTCCGAGGGTGAAACCGGGTTTGATGCCGGCTCCGGCGAGGAAGACGGTGAAGCAGCGGGGGTGATGGTCGCGGCCGTAGTCTTGGGCGGTGAGCGGGCCTTGGCAATAGACGGTGCGGCCGAATTCACCGCCCCAGACGACGAGCGTGTCATCTAAGAGGCCGCGGTGCTTGAGGTCACTGATGAGAGCAGCCGTGGGCTGATCGGTGTCGCTGGCTTGGGCGGTGATTTGTTTGGGTAGAGTTGTGTGCTGGTCCCAGCCGCGATGGAAGAGTTGGACGAAGCGGACGCCGCGTTCGGCGAGGCGGCGGGCGAGGAGGCAGTTGTAGGCGTAGCTGCCGCGACGGCTGACTTCCGGACCATACGCATTGAGCGTTTTTTCGTCTTCGTCCGCGAGATCGGTTAGCTCGGGGACGCTGGTTTGCATGCGGAAGGCGAGCTCGTATTGCGCGATGCGGGTGGCGATTTCGGGGTCGTGGTATTTTTGCTCGTTGAGGCGATTGAGCGCGGCGACGTCGTCGAGCATTTCGCGGCGAGCGGTTTTGTCGATGCCTTCGGGGTCAGAGAGGAAGAGGACCGGGTCGCCGGTGGAGCGGAATTTGACGCCTTGGTATTTGGACGGGAGGAAGCCGCTGCCCCAGAGGCGGTCGTAGAGGGGTTGATCGCCTTTGTTGCCGGAGCCTTGGCTGATGAGGACGACGAAGGCGGGGAGATCCTGATTTTCGGTGCCGAGACCGTAGGAGAGCCAGGAGCCGATGCTGGGGCGGCCGGCGATTTGCGCGCCGGTTTGGCAGAAGGTGATGGCGGGGTCGTGGTTGATAGCCTCGGTGTGCATCGAGCGGATGAAGCAGAGGTCATCGACGATTTTTGCCGTGTGGGGCAGCAACTCGCTGACCCAGGCCCCGCAGTTGCCATGCTGGGCAAACTGAAACTTGGTCGGCGCGATGGGGAAGCTGGCCTGGCGGGAGGTCATGCCGGTGAGGCGCTGGCCTTGGCGGATGGAATCGGGGAGTTCGGTGCCGCGGAGGTCGGCCATTTTTGGCTTGTAATCGAACAGATCGAGCTGAGAGGGGGCTCCGGATTGGAAGAGGAAGATGATGCGTTTGGCTTTGGCGGGGAAATGGAGGCTGGGGGATTCGGCGGCGACGCTGTCGCGGGCCAAAAGCGTGGCTAGGGCGGTTGTGCCGAGGCCGGTGGCCATTTGGCCGAACAGGTCGCGGCGGGAAAAAGATGGTGAGTCCATGGCAGGAATTGACAAACCGCGGATTTCGCGGAGGACGCGGATATTTTTAACGCAAAGGCGCAAAGCATTGCAAAGGCGCAAAGGGGAACTGGTTCATTGGCTGGTGATGGCTTCGTCAAGGTTGAAAATGGTGGTGCAGAGGAGGGTGTAGGCGGTGGGTTCGTCGGTGGGGTGGCTCTTCAGATTGCGCTGGAGGGCGGTGTCGAGGATTTGGAGTTCTTGGGGTGTGGGCGGGCGGTTGAGGATGTGGAGTGAGGCGCGGGTGAGACGGTCGGTGGGAGTTTGGGATTCGTGGAGGATGCGGTTGGCGAGGGCGCGGGAGGCGGAGACGAAGGTGGGTTCGTTGAGGAGGGCGAGGGCTTGAAGGGGCGTGTTGGTGCGGGAGTCGCGGACAGTGCAGGCTTCGCGGGTGGGAGAATCGAAGGTGGAGAGAGTT
>DASXLL010000347.1:0-18252 GCA_036496265.1 Pirellulaceae bacterium
TCGCATTTTTCGTGGCTATCTCCCGCTGCGAACCATTCGTCCGCCCAATCATCGCTTCCGAAAAAAGGCCCCGTCGCGATACACTGCGCCATCAGCCATTGCCCATTTTTGGCCCCAAGCCGCCTCAGCTTTCACGGAAGGGACGTCCATGTCCGTCGCCTCCATCTACCCCCAAGCCCTCCTCGCCGCCGCTCTTATCGCAGCAGTAGCCCCGGCCGCCGACGATCTCAAACCCGGCGACAAGCTCGCCGTCAAAAACGCCACCGCCGAAATCAAATCCGACCCCCGATCCGACAGCGAAACCCTCGAAACGCTCACCCGCGGCAAGCTCATCAAAGTCAAAGCGGTCGAAGGCGACTGGGTCTCCCTCCGCGAACCCCGCCGCGGCTGGATCATCGCCGCCGATCTCGTCCAACCGCAAACGCTCATCGATACGCTCACCACCGAGATTGAGACCAATCCAAATGATGCAGCCGCTCTCGCCTGCCGCGGCTTGGTACTAGCACAAGTCGAAGATCATGAGAAGGCGATGACCGACCTGAATGCCTCCCTGCAAATCGATCCACAATCCGCACAGGCGCATTACTATCGAGGTACGTTGTACGCCGTCAGAAAGCAATACGACTCAGCGCTTGCTGACTTGAACGAAGCTGTTCGCCTGGACCCTCAGCAAGCGCTCGCACTTATGACGCGCGCGAGTGTCTGGTCCAGGAAAGATGATTCAGATAAGGCAAGTGTTGATGTGAAACGGGCCCTACAGTTGTCACCAACATCGCCGTATGCCCACTTCATTCTCGGTCTGATCCATGCCCAAAAAGGTCAGTACGAAACTGCAATTCTGAGCTTTAACGAAGCGGTCGCAATAGCTCCCGATGATGTCGATTATCGATTCGCTCGCGGACACGCATACGTTAAGCGTGATAAGTACTACCAGGCAATTGAAGACTTCGACGCGGCAATCGAGCTTGCACCGGACAATGCCGATTTGCATACAGCGCGGGGAGGTGCCTGGCTTTTCATAAAGGACTTCAACAAGGCGCTGGCCGATTTTGACGAGGCGATTCGTCTAGCTCCGGTGAAAATATCAAATTACCAATTCCGCGCGTCGATTTGTGAACTTCAGAAAGACTGGTCAGGTGTCATTGCCAACTGCGACGAAATCATCAAGCGGAAGCCCTCGGCCGACGTTCATTTTAAAAGAGGCAGGGCTTACTTAGAAACCCGCGACTTCGACGCCGCCATTCGCGATGCCACCGCCGCCATTGAATTTGATGGAAGTAATGCCGATTTTTATTATTTGCGCGGCGGAGCTAAATTTCGTTGCGACCGCCTTGATGATGCAATCGCCGATTTTTCAGACGCGCTGCGCCTGAACCCGAACCACGACGGCGCCTTAGGAGGGCGCGGAGCATGCTGGGCGGCCAAAGATGAACCGCAGAGGGCCATTGCCGACTTCACAGACGCTCTCAAAATCGATCCCTCCGACGCTCAATTTCTCGCGATCCGCGCGAGGCTATATTTCAAGCTCGGTGATAACGCAAACGCCATCACCGATGCAGACAAAGCAATCGCTCTCGATTCCGGTAACGCCCAATTGCATAACCTTCGCGGCTGTTCTTATTTCAAACAGGGCAACATCGAGCAAGCCATATCCAATTTCAACGAGCAAATCCGTCTCGATCCAAACAACGTAGACGGTTACGAAAATCGCGCACGTGTGTGGCTCGAAAAGAAGAATTACGATCAGGCAACTGCCGATTATGCCGAGGCCATCCGTCTGGAACCGCAAAAAGCGTCTTTATATGGCCATCGGGGCTACATGTGGTCACAAAAGGGCGAATTCGACAAAGCGCTTGCCGATTTCAACGAAGCCATTCGCCTCGATCCAAACGATGCCCGCTCCTACAACAGTCGCGGCCGGATTCTTAGTGACAAAGGACAGATTGACGACGCAATTAGCGATTTCAGCGAAGCCATCCGCCTCGCTCCGACACATTCCGGCGGTTACGAAAATCGCGCTCGGGCGTATTACGCCAAAAAAGAATTCGACAAAGCTGTTACGGACCTAAACGAAGCGCTCCGACTCGACCCGACCTCGACTTATTGCTTGTCCCTGCGCGGCGCGGTTTTCCTGCTTGAGCGGAGCTATGACCAGGCGATTGCCGATTTTGACGAGGCGCTGCGGTTAAATCCGAACCAACCGTACGTTCTGATGCAGCGGGGAAGTGCAACGCAGGCAAAAGGAGAACTGGCGAAAGTCATCGACGACGTGACTGCGGCGATCCGAATTGGTCCGGCCACCGCCCACATGTATTACTGCCGCGGATATACCTTCGAGCAGAAGGGCGATTTAGAGCCGGCTTTGTCGGATCACAACGAAGCCCTCCGGCTGGAACCTCGCAATGCGACAATCCTCGTTTCGCGTGCCCACCTCTGGCACCGAAAGGGGGACACCGAAAAGTCGCTTGCCGACTGCAATACCGCACTCGACTGTGACCCACAATGCGTCAACGCGCTCCTAATGCGGGCGAGAATCGCCTGGACGCGTTCTCAGATGGACAAAGCCGAAGCCGATATCGACGCCGCCCTCCGCATCGATCCGCATTTCAGCCAGGCGCAAGACATGAAAAAAAGGCTTGTCACCTGGCGATCACAATCCTCCAAAACCGCCGCCGCTACCCAGAAAACCGCGCTCGACAACCGCTTCGACGCCCTCGAAAAGCTCGTCGAGGGCATTCAACCAACCACGCCCAGTTCCCCCGAAAAGCAGCCCGGCAGCGATCCCGCTTCCTCAAAATCAGACGCCGACGGCGAACAAAAGCCGTAAAAACCTCGGCTTACTTCCGTCTGCCTTGCCTCACGCTCTCTGTGCCATCTCGTCTCTGTAAAACACATTTCTGAAAGCTTCTTTTCTTTGCAAGCTTTTTGGCCTTAATCCGTGTTCGTCCGTGTTTCATCTGTGGCTAACCCCTCCGCCTTGCTTCCCGTGTTTTTCTGTCCCCCATCTTTCTGTCGCCCGGCTCCAGTCCATTTCTAGCTACGGCCCTAAGCCCGCCGTGTGTTAAATGGTGTGACGCCAGCTCTCGGTAACGGATCGCCTATCCCAAACCCCGTACTCAGCCGCTCCAACTATTTTCAAAATTCCGCTCCCGGCAACAAGAATTTGGTCCGGTTTTTCGTCCGTTTTGCGATCTATCCATGGGAGGTACAAACTGCGCTCGTTTAACCCACAGCCGAAGGCGCAGGCCGACAGCCGAAGGCACAGTTTGAATCGCCACGCAGCCCACGAGCCTTAAAGCAGCGCTAAAGTTTAGCGCAGTGTCCGCCACACCCATTTTTCCAAAACCAATAGCCGCAGAGCCTTACAACAATCGCTAAAGCTCTCCGTAATGAAAAAACTTCAAACTTTAGCGCCGCCAGTCAGCATTATTCCTCGACCATCGGAGCTTCCGGCGGCGGCGGACTGTGCGGATGCAGCCCAATCCATTCTGCCCCCAGATCATCGTCATGAAACAGCAGCCACGACCGCTCCGGAACTTCGTGCTCGCTCAGCACCTTCCGAATGATTCCCACCGCCCGCTTCAAATCCGTCAGCCCCACATCGATATATGCATACCGCAGGCCGCTCCCACCACCGATCACTCCGCCCGCATTCGCCGCCACCAATTCCTCATTCAGCGGCCGTTCGAACCTCCCGCGAAATGCCGCTACATCTACCTGCCCGTTGCCACCAGCATCCAATTTCAAATAACAAAACTGCTCAGAAACTCGCGAATGACACGTCGAAGCGAACGGCTGTCCGCTGTGCATTGCCTGAAACAACTCGATGTCATGCACCATTGCCGAAACCAGATCCGTCCGGCCCGGATAATCCTCCATTTTCTCCGGCGGATCGAGCGAAACACTCGCCCAGCCCTCTTCGACCGAAATATCCTGCAACCGTTTGGACGGCAGCCGCTCGAACATCACCTTCACCAGCTGCGCGATCATCACCTGGGCCTTCGCCAACGGCAGCGTCGGCCCGGCCTCGGGATTATCCGACACGAGACCAATTTCACCGATCCAGTTATCGAGAAACTGCTCGCCAAGCAGTGTTTCCGTCGCGATGAACGCCGCCTGCCGAGCCTGGTCCTCTTCGAGATCCTCTTGGCCAGGAAAGTCGAAATACAAATCGACCTTGCGGCCCGGCGCGGGGCTCGCAGCCACCACCGCATCGCTCACATCGACATTCGCACGTCCCTTCACCGTGTCGATCGTCAACTCTGCAGACTCCGGAACGCGATAGCCGTAAAACTCCCAATTCGGCAGCTTCGGCGCTCGCTCCAGAATCGTCCGCACCATCGGCCGCAAATACCGTTGGCTCTCCGGCGTAATCACCAAGCGGTAGCCGTCTTTCTGCTTCACCGCCGGCCCATATTCCCACATCAACCCCGGATGAATCGCCTGCAGCGTCTCTTCCATGAGTTTCGGCAGGTTATATCGCGACTTCGGCTTGAACGCGTTTTCGATCTTTTCGAGCTTCGCCTGGAATTCTTCCCACCAATGATCGATCGCCGCGATCGTCTCGTTGACATACGCCGCTTCGTCGGGATCGTGCGGATCAGCAAACAGCCAGCGCATGGCAACAACACAAATGCAGAAGGAGAGATGCAAAACGCAGTCAGCAGAATACCGCGAGACTTCGCGGGCGCGAATTAGGAGCTCGCGGCGGCGTTCGCAATCGCCCGCATCTTGGCACGGGCCCGACTCAGCGCAGGACCGATGCTGTTTTCGGGCACGCCCGTCTCGCGGCTGATTTCGTGATAATTCTTGCCTTCCAGATGAAAGAGACGAACGATCTCTGCTTCGTCGCCGTGCAGCTCGCCGAGCAGCCGCTGCACTTCCTCGCGATTGGCCAGACGCTCTTCAGCCCCATGAGCATGGTCTTCGACCTGTTCCATGTCGCCATGCTCGGCTTGATTCGGCACGATCCGCCGCTTGAGCAACTCGCGTACGACAATGCGGCGGGAGATAACAGTCAAATAGGTTGCCAAGCTGCTTTGCCCCCGGAACCGCCGCAGGACGGCATAGTCGTCGGCCAGAATCGCAATGAAAACCTCCGACGCCAAATCTTCCAGGTCATGCTGCGACACGGCGATCGACCGCGAAGTCGAGGCATGGCTGACCACATGCACCACCAGGCCCAAAAACCGATCGACAAAATCTTCCCAAGCATTCGGCTGCCTGGTAAGGCACCGCTGCAAGAGCTGTCGGTCGATGTCGGAGAGCGCCACAATGCTACCTATGAAACACAGGTTACCTTCGAAACACAGTGCTACCTATGAAACGGCTGAGGCCGCTTCCTCAACACACACACACTACACACCGCGTCATAGCAGACGCCAAGCTGGGGGGAGCCTCTCCTCTGCCTGAGCTATCTGCCGGTACGAAAAGCGATCGCACCAAAGTCCGCAATTTGTCATATTTTACGTTCGTGCTGGCATCGGGACAAGCGCGAAGTTTCCAGCGATTGGGCTTCTCTTGTCGGGGGAACCGGAAGCCGGTCGCTCCTGCGAAGCAGTGGTTGCCTCCGGCACGGTTCAATGTCAAACATATTCAAAATTGCCTGAAAAGATTGCCCAGCACCTCGATCGCCCGCGTCCTAGAATTACGACGGAGCCACTCAATCTACCGCCGCTTGACACTCCCGAAGCTCAGGGATACGATGCCCCAAAACCTAGTCCCAAAGTGGTTCGCTGCCGGTACTTGCCCCCTGTCGCGGCTTGTCGGCGAATCGCCAATTAGACGTGCGAACTAGACACTTGTGTCGCGCTCGATAATTAAAATCGAGAGCCCAAAGGAAGAACTCGCCAATGACTCACGTTGTTGCTCAGGCCTGCTTCGGCTGCAAATACACCGACTGCGTCGTCGTCTGCCCGGTCGAATGCTTCTACGAAGGCGAGCAGATGCTCTACATCCACCCGGATGAATGCATCGATTGCGAAGCTTGCGTTCCCGAGTGCCCGGTCGAGGCCATTTTCCATCAGGACAATGTGCCCGAAGATCAAAAGGCCTTCACCGAGCTCAACGCCGAAATGGCGCCACAGTGCCCAGTGATCACCGAAAAGAAAGCGCCGTTGGCCGAACAATAAACCAACGAGCAATAACCTGAAGAGCAGTAAGCTATAGGGAACGCCCTCTGTGGCGTTCCGAGCGCCGCGCTCGAGACAGTGCTACCTTTCTGCCTTCTGGCGCGGCTTCAAATTCCACGCCGTCAGCCACGATTCGCCGGCGCGGTGAAAGCCGTAATCAGCCTCCAACCGCTTCTGCATATCGGGCAAATGCCCCGCGCCATAGAACACGGCGATCTTTTTTTTGCCCGCAGCAATCTGCTTATCGAGCACTTCGAAGCACTTCTTATTGCGCTCGGTGATGATTGCCGATCCGCCCGGTCCATCCAGCGCCGACATCGCCCCTTCCAGCGACTGAAATTGCTGGGCCATCAGCGTCTTGAGCTTCATCGCGCGATCTTTGGCAAATAGCGCCATCAAAATGTCCGCATCGTTCATGCCCCCCGCGCCCGCCGCGCTCTGCGCGATGCCCGTGCCCATCAGCCGCAAGAACATCTGGATGAAGCTCTCACCGCGATCTTCCATCGACTTGGCAAACTCATCCGGCGACATATCCGCATGCACCAAATTGGCTTTCGTGTAGTCCACGCATGCCAGCTGGTGTGATAGCTCCAAAATGCTGCTCATTCCCTCCTGCATGATGCCGATCGGATGCGTGCTCTTCTCTTTGCGGCCACCTTGTGGAATCCGCGTCCCTTCCGGCGCCACCAGTTCATACAGCACGACGTCATATTTCTCAAACAGCTTGTTCAATTCGTCGTAATACGACCGGTCAGCAATATGCACCGCGCCAATCAGGTCGATCGAGACGCCGGGCCGCGTTTTGGACGTGAAATGAACCACCGCCGTCTCCATCGCCACCGGACGATCTTCATCATCGCGCCGCACGCGGATGAATTTTGGCTCCTCCGGCGTTTCCGCCGCCGCGGCATTGACCTGCGCTTTCTCGATCGGCGGCTCCGCTAGTGCGGGTCGCAACATCAAAGCCACCAGCAAAGCAAACCACATAGCTAGCAGTCGAAATCGGGCCATGAAACGCCTCGGTTTATAGAGCGGCGATCATTACAGAGCGGGCAAGCGAGCCACTCGACTGCTTTGCACAGCTCACCGAAACTATACGCGCTGCAAGGCTTTACGACAATCAACGATCGCTGATAGCAATCTGAATACCGCCGTTCCCGACACCATCGCTTGCGCGGCCGCACATTCGGAATTCCCGGAAGCCCTTTCCTTTCTTACTCAACTTCCGCGAGCGACAGACCCGATACTATCGCTAAATGCGGAATAGCAGTATTTCCGCGGCGATTCGCTCGTGCGCACCGGGTGCACAGCCGGTGAGGCCAGGAATTTCAACTATGTCGAAGATCCGACCAATTGCCTGGGTGACCGCCATTAGCATGGCATTCGCGGCGGGCGTAAGCGCCCCCGCACTGGCACAGCCTGTCACGCCCGGCAGCGATGCGTTCTGGAACTTTCAGCCGTTCGTCGATCCCGGCACCTTCAGCCCGGACTTCCAATTCTTTGCGCCCGCCGAAGTAGACGATTTCGGCGGCGAAGAGAAACCCAATACCGGAATTTATGTCACGATCGATCGCACGTACGTGAATGTCTCGCGCCCCATCGATCGCTTCTCGTTCGGCTCCGGCAATCAGGGTGATTTTACCTGGGGCAATCGCATGGAAATCGGCTACATGAAAGGCGATCCCAGCGGCTGGCAAGCTGTCGTTTGGCGTGTGAATGGCCCCAATGAGAATTTTACCAATGCCGCCTATGTCGAACGAATGACGGATAACGCTGGTACCCTCATCCTCAACGTTCCGCAACCTGGAGCTGTCGATTCGGTCAATAACCTCAAAATGTCGTCATTCGAGTTGAACAAGGTTTTCCGGCTCAAGCCCTATCACAACGGAACGATCGTCGAGCCAGTCCTAGGCTACCGCTATATGAACGTTCGCGATTTTTACCAGCGGCAGACACTCACCCAGTTTCCGGGAACCGCCGGCATTCCGGTTGATGCCATAAGCGACGAATTCCTGCAGACCATCACGCACCGATCCATTTTCGAAAATCAGCTGCACGGCGGTCAACTTGGGGCTCGTATTTTCCGCCAGCGAGGTCACTGGATGCTCTCGGGCCAAGCCACATTCTTCGCGTTAGCCAACTTCCAGTCGCTGCGGGTAATCAATCAACAGAGCCTCTTGGCGAATCCGGCCCAGGAACTAATCGATGCGAATCCTGAACAAAAAATCAATTGGTTCGGTACCGGCGGCGACATCAACAGCCAGGAAGCCTATCGGCGGGCAACGCAATTTACTTTCGGCGGCGAGATCCGCGGCGACGCGTCTTATGAATTGACTCGTGACGTCAACCTGCGCGTGGGATTCGTCTTTCTCGACCTGGGCCAGGGCATCGGCCGTGGCGATCGACCGGCGTTCAACAATCAATCTGTAATCATGTCTGGCGTCACATTCGGACTTACCGTGAACCGATAGCGGCGCGAAAAATTGCCAAAACCGAAGAACCAGGAACCAAAAATGTTTGGTTCTTGGTTCTTGTTGTTTGGTTCATTACACGCGCGCTTCGTGCAGTTTGCGAATATCTTCCAGCTCCACGCTTAAACGATGCCGCAAAGGGCTTTCGGCGCGAAGCTCGTCAAGCAGTGCCTCCGCCTTCTCAAAGGCGTCGGGCGAAACGTCTTTCGATTTGAACAAATCACGAAAGCTGCGCTGAACTTGGGCTTCGGTGAGCAAGATCTTCTCCTCAACTGGATTGCAATGGGTAGCCGCCGACGAATGACGAGCAAATGATGCGACTGACGGTACCCTTATTTTATTGCGATTGGCACGCCATGCAAGAGCGATCGAAGCGACATTTTCCAATCACCGGCTGGCCGGCAAGCTTGCAGCGATGCTCGTGCGGCGAATTAATCAACCTTATACTTCGAGCCGAATGCCACATGCAGCGATTTTCGGCTTGAACTGTCACATTTAGCATCCACGGCGTATGCCATGCCCAATGTCTTTCGCAATTTGCCCTCCGTCGGCGAGCTCCTCGAAAGCCCGCCGCTGAAATCCTTGATCGATCGTGTCAACCGCAATGTGGTGATAGGTCGAGTCAAGCAGTTTCTCGACGACATGCAAAGGCAGGTGCGCGCTGCGGCTGCTGGCATGCACGTGCCGGCCCCGGCCGAATTGGCCTTGCGAATTGCTGATTGGATCAATACCGACCGGCTGCCGGCAATCATTCCGGTAATCAATGCCACCGGCAACATTTTGCATCCCCAGCTTGGCGGGGCGCCCCTGCCCGACGAAGCCATCGCCGAGTTAGCGGCTCTCACGCGCGGCTATGCCAGTTTCAACATGAATCTAGCCACTGGGGGGGATTCGGCTGCCGTTGCCGCCATTGAGCGGCAATTGCAACGGCTGACCGGCGCCGGAGCAGCGACGATCACGTGCAGCTTGGCCAGTGCGGCGATGGTTTCGCTGGCCGCGATGGCTGCTAATCGTGAGATCATTGTGGCGCGAGGGGAAATAACCGCCATCGACGGCAACTCCCGTCTACCCGATTTGTTCCAAACGAGCGGCGCAAAGCTTCGCGAAACCGGCACGGCAAATGTCACACGCATTGACGACTACGCAGCCGCGATAACCCAACAGACCGCCGCCATTTTGCACCTTACGGCCAGTGGATTCGCGGTTATAGGAATCGCGGCCCGGCCACCACTCGAGGAATTAGTTTCGCTCGCCCGCCGCAGTAAGTTACCGCTGATTCATTGCCTGGCGCAAACGTCATTGCTGGACCTATCTCCGTATGGAATTACGGATGGATCTGAAGTCGCAAAAAGTGTTCAGTGCGGAGCGGACCTTATGATTTTTCCCGGCGACGGTTTCATCGGCGGACCACCTTGCGGCATTCTTGTCGGTCGGCGGTCGCTGATTGAAGCAATCGAGAAACATCCGCTGATGCCGCCGGTGCGAGCTGAGAAACTGACGCTCGCCGCGCTCGGCGCCACATTGCGGTTATATGAAGACCAAGATGTCGCCGAGCGCGCGATTCCGGTTTTGTCGCTGCTTGCCACACCACTCGAAAATCTACGCCAGCGGGCCGAGCGACTAGCGCCGCAAATTGCCGCCACCGGCCTGACGACAGTCGAAATCGTGGCCGCAAAATCGTATATCGCCGGCCATGAAGTGCCCGGCCAATCGCTGCCAACCGTCGTGCTCGCGCTGTCTGCGAAGGAAGGCCCAGCCGAGCAACTGGCCGAAGCCCTACGAACCGGCGCGCCGTCCATCGTGGTGACGATCGACAACGACCGACTGATCCTGGATCTCCGCAGCGTCCTGCCGCGTGATGATCTGTCACTGATCAGTGCATTCACCTCGCTGTCACGCCCCACCGAATCGCAACCCACCGCTCCCGCAGTCGAGTTGTAGGTGGCCTGTGCCCACTGATTCGGCATGACGTGGGCGCAGCCCACCCTACCCGAACAAGAGCACTGCGCTACAATGCTCGCAAGGAAAAACGGAGCAGAGCTAATGCAATTCATCGAAATGACCGGCAAGACCCTGCGGCGATTGGTTTCAGAAGACGAGCTTCACGCCGGCGACTTGGTTCAAACCGGCGTCAACGACGAGACGATCGTTCGCGTCAATCGCCAGGGCGATATCGAAGTCCGCCGAACCGACCGCTGGGACGTCATCGGCGGCTTGCTGGGTGACTATGAACACCGAATTAAAATCGAAACCGGCCTCGATTGGGCCGAGTGATTTCTGCTTTTCGCTGCGAATCACGGCGCAAATATCGGCAGCAGATTCTTCGGCATCTGCAGAATAATGCACGCCGTCGCCGTGCCGAATTCGGCGCACACCTCGCCATCCGGCCACGAGCCGTCTTCCGCCTGCTTCGCAAGCAGCACGTCGCGAATCGCCGGATACCACTTCAGCCAGTGCTCGCCGCCCGCATGCCACATCGCCTGCACCGCGTAGTACTGGCCATAAAAAAAGTAGCCCCCCGCAGTCGAACGGTTGGCTGGCAAATGCTTCATCAGCCACGCCAAGCCCTTTGTGACCTGCTCGCCTTCGTAAATCCCCGCGCTATACAGCGACACGATGCCCGCGGCCGTCAGCGGAAACGTGCTCTGCCCGCCTGAAATCTGGTAGCGAAATCCGCCGTCAGCGTTCTGGCTCTTCTTTACATAATCGATGCACTTGGTCCGCACTTCATCCGGCACCTCAATTCCCGCGTCGCGCGCCGCCCGTAATCCCACAATCTGACAAATCGTCACCGACAAATCGGCATCACTCTTCTGCGGCTGGTACCGCCACCCGCCCGCATCGTTCTGGCACGCGCACGTCAACTTGACCGCGCTCCGCAGCTTCTGACCAACGACCTTGTCATTTTCCCGGTCCGCCAACATTCCGTAGGCCTGCGCGAGGAACAGAGTCCCAAAGCCATGCCCATACATATTGTCCTGGCCGCCCCCCGGTACCGCGATATAACCCGTCTCTTGCGTACACGACGAGATATATCGAATGCACCGATCGACCTGCTTTCCAAACGGTCCCTGCCCCGGCGGACTCCCGCTCATCATGAACGCCAGTCCCGCCAAACTGCTAACCGCCACACCGCCCGCATATCCGCCATGCCCAAACGCCCCCTCCTCGCGCCCCGAAATCACTTGCCGCCGCGCTAGCCACGCCAAGCCGCGATCGATGGCCTGCTGTGTTTCAGGTGGAATCAATGCGGGCGCAGCGTTTGCCTTCGACTGCTCTTGAGCGCCTGCTGCGCGAGCTGAAATTGCAATCGAACCAGCTAGACCGGCGAGCAAAGCGGTGCGCCGCGAAATGGCTTCCGATGCACGATTCATGCGATCCCTAAAACCCGACTCGTTTTAATTGCTCACCGCACCAGCGCTGTTCGGCATCCGACAATCCGCTCGGTGCAGGCCTATCGTAATGAAGTAGCTCAGGGTACGGGCCCTCGTCCCAAGAACGCGCAAACGCGGCCTGCAGATCCAGTGGCACGTCGCGGTCTTCATACGCCAGCGGAACGGCGATTCGCGGCAGCCGCCGCTCCAGCGGAAACGCATAAACTTCGTCCAGCGTCGGCCAACGCGAAACAGCCACCAAATATCGCCAAGGCTGAATTGAAGCCAGCTTGTCCGCCTTCAGTTTAACCGTCGGCTGGCCGCCCACGAGCAAATCGATTTCGACGATATTTGCTCCGGACTCCACATATTGATCGCGCTTCACCAAATACGACGTCCGCCCCGGCCCGCTGCTTTTGTTGTCGGGACTTAAAACCTCGATCGCCGTAACGATTTTATTTCCCGCCGCCGGCTCCACGATTTCAATGAGCGGCTGGCGAATTTCCTCGCGATATGTCTCAAAGATTGCCGGCGTGTCCACTTCCAGCAAAGCGGCAACGCCGCGGCGAGGTTCCCGGCTGGAACTACGGACGATGGCCACGTCCGGTTTGCGGGCTTGATCGTCGCGAACGATATACAGCCGGTCCTGCATCAGCGCCACGTAGCGCGGCTTCAATAGCGGCTGCAACAATCCACGAATGGCTGTGACCAACGCATCATGAAAATCCGGCCAAATCTCCGGTCGCTCGATATAGGGATCCATTCCGGGAAATGGACATGGCATGGCAACCTCTCCGTCCTGGCGGTGAACTCCGTTTGGTGCTTGCGGCTTCAGTTGTATTGTAGCTCGCTCGGCCAGAATTTCGCCAAGCCTCGATTGCATTCCGCTCGGTTTTCACTAGATTTTGGAAGACCTGTGCGAATCTCTAACGCAATCGGAGTGCGCGTCATGACGACGGTAAAAGCCAGCGGTCAACTCACATTGCGGGACCGCCTCTCACGGCTGACGTTTGAAAAAGCTTGCAAGCTTCTCGGTCCGTTCGGAAAAAAGTTAATTACCCAAGGTGGCCATTGGGAAATCAACCTGGAAGATCAGGTTTATCTCGGTGACGACCTGTTTCGCCTCACGCTGCGAAGCCACAGCGGCGAAACGGAAGCCATCGTCACCATCACGCTCATGGCCGACGTCCGCGATCGTCTGCATTGGCATTGCGGCTGCTGCAATGAAGCCTGTGAGCACGTCGGCGCGGCGTTCTCCTTGATTCTGGAAGCCAAAACGCCGCTCGGCCTGGCCGAACCGCCCAAGGAGCGCGTGCCCGTCGAAAGCCTGAGCGAGGAGGCATTGGTCGAACTCGCCCTGAATGAACGCAAGGAACGGGCCAAAAGCGAAAAAATGAAGATCGTGGCGGCCGAGCCAGATCAGCCGTGGACTGATTACACGGTCACCAGCCTGCTGAGCGGCAAAAGCTATCGCGTCGCGCTTCGCGGCCTGGACCGCGGCTCTTCGTATTGCTCCTGCCCCGATTTCCGCACGAACACGCTCGGCACCTGCAAGCATATTTTGAATGTCCAAGCCAAGGTCAAAAAGAAATCGGATCCGGCCGCGCTGAAAAAGCCCTATCGCCGCAAACGAATCGCCGTCCACCTGCACTACGATCACGATGTCACGCTGCGACTGGCGATACCGATCCGACTCAAGGACGAAGTGACCGCCGCAGTGAAACCGCTGCTCGGGCGGCCAATCACCGACGTCCAGGACCTTTTGAAGCGGCTGGCCAAACTGGAGCAGCTCGACCAGGATTTTCACGTCTATCCCGATGCCGAGGAGCACATTCAAAATCAGCTTGCCCGCGAGCGGCTGCAAACGCGCATGGCCGAAATCCGCCGCGACGCGACCAGGAATCCGCTGCGGCAATCGCTCCTCAAAATACCCCTCCTGCCGTATCAGCTCGATGGCGTCGCTTTCGCCGCGCACGCTGGCCGCGCCGTATTGGCCGACGACATGGGCCTGGGCAAAACGATTCAAGGCGTGGGACTCGCCGAACTGCTCGCGCGTGAAGTCGGCATTCGCAAAGTGCTCGTCGTTTGCCCGGCTTCCGTCAAAAGCCAGTGGAAAAACGAGATCAGCCGCTTTTGCGACCGCGAAACACAGGTCGTGATGGGACCCAACGCCCAGCGCCTGCGCCACTACTCCAACGACAGTTTCTTCACGATCTGCAACTACGAACAGGTGCTGCGCGATATCTTGGATGTCGAGCAAGTCAAATGGGACCTGATCATTCTCGACGAAGGCCAACGCATCAAAAACTGGGAATCGAAAACGGCCCGCGTCATCAAGGGCCTGCGGTCGCAGTTCGCGCTGGTGCTTTCCGGCACGCCGCTGGAAAACCGGCTCGACGACCTCTATTCCGTCGTGCAATTCATCGACCAGCGGCGGCTGGGACCAGGTTTTCGGTTTTTCAATCAACATCGCGTCGTCGATGAGAAAGGCAAGGTACTCGGCTACAAAAATCTCGAGCAACTCCGCGAAAATCTGCGGCCCATTTTGCTGCGGCGGACTCGCGATTCGGTGAAATTGGAACTGCCGCCGCGAACGACGGAAATCGTTCGCATCACGCCGACAGACGAGCAGTTATCGGTGCATCACGCCAACATGCAGGTGGTCGCGTCCATCGTGCGCAAAAAATTCATATCCGAGATGGACTTGCTGCGACTGCGGATGGCTCTGCTCGCCGCCCGCATGTCGGCCGATAGCACCTTTCTGAACAACAAAGAGCCGCCAGGCCATTCGAGCAAGCTGGAGCGACTGGCTGAGCTGTTCGACGAGCTGTTCGACGAGCAAGGCCGCAAGGTCGTGCTCTTTTCGGAATGGACCACGATGCTCGACCTCATCGAGCCTCTGCTGAAGAAGCGCAAGCTGCCTTACGTGCGGCTGGACGGTTCCGTGCCGCAAAAGCAGCGGCAAGAGCTGGTGCATGAGTTCCAGACGAATCCCGATTGCAAGCTATTCATCACAACCAACGCCGGCTCGGTCGGCCTCAATCTGCAGGCCGCCAACACGGTGATCAACGTCGATTTGCCGTGGAATCCCGCCGTGCTGGAGCAGCGCATCGGCCGCGCTCATCGCATGGGTCAGACGCAGCCGGTTCAGGTCTATGTCCTCGTCACGGAAGGCACGATCGAAGAGAACCTGCTGCAAACTCTTTCGGCCAAGAAGGATTTGGCCTTGGCGGCTCTTGATCCCGAAGCGACTGTCGATACGGTCGATATGGCCAGCGGCATGGATCAATTGAAGAGTCGCTTGGAGGTGCTATTAGGCGCTAAGCCGATTGCCCCTCTCGATGAGACCATGAAGCGCGATGCGGAAGCTCCGACGCGGGAAGCGGCCGAGCGGCGCGAGCGAGTCGCAGCCGCCGGCGGCGAAATGCTGGGGGCTGCCTTCAAGTTTTTGGGCGAGTTGGTCGCGAGCCAGGCCGAAAAACCGGCGGAGCCCGCTGTCGCTGCTGACCTGCGCAATCGTCTGGCCGAGTGTGTCGAGGACGATGCCAGCGGGCGACCGCGACTCACCGTTACTTTGCCGGATCGAGCCGCACTGAATCAATTGGCCGATGCGCTGGCGCAGCTTTTGGCTGTCGGCAAGTAGTTCATTTGTTTCTCCTTCAGGTAAGCAATCGCTTGAGCGCCGCCAGGCCGGCATCGGCAAGTTGCAGCGCTGGGATTTGCCAGAGTTTGGGGTTCATGAGTTCGAGGGAGACGCAGCCGCGGTAGTTGATTTGTTTGAGGTGGTTAATCAAGGCTGTGAGGTGAATATCGCCGTCGCCGGGCAGAATACGATCGCTATCGCGAGCCAACTCACGGGGTACGTCGGCCAAATCGCAAAGCTGCACATGAAACAGGTTGTCGCCCGTGAGATAACCAAGGTCCTCGGTCTTGCTCGGACTGACATGCCAGTGGAAGGCATCGAGGCAGAGACCCAGGTGGGGACTGCCGACATCAGCGACGAGGGCGGCGGCGGTTTGGAGGTTGTTGCCGAAGGCGCTGTGGGCTTGGAATTCCAGGGCGGCTCGTAAGCCACGCTGGCCGGCTTCTTGGGCAACTTGAGTTAGGGAGACTTGGACGCGCTCGATGGTTTGCTGATCGAGCGGCGCTGCCACATCGCAGGCGACGATAATGGTGCCGATGTTTAGCTCGCGGCAGAGGTCGAGTCGGCGGCGGAAGAGTTCCCAAGCTTCCCGGCGAGCTTCGCCTTGCGTGGCGAGCAGGCCGCCTTGGAAGCTGGCGACGGAAATTGTTATCCGGGTTTTTTCGAGCCAGTAGCGGACGTCGGAAAGCTTGTGGCTTTCGAGGTAGGTTTCGAGCTTCGTGAGCCAGACTTCGACGGATTGGCAGCCAGCGCCGGCGAAGTCTTCGAGATCGCGGTCGAAGGGGGAGTTGAGGCAGCAGACTTGGCTGAGGGTGGGGATCATGAAAATGACGAATGACGAAATCCGAATGACCAATGAGAGAGCGGAAGGCACATGATTAAAGCAGAATGACCTAGTGCGCAGTCCTCTGATGGGGGGTCGTTGTCCGAAACAGCCGGCTGATTGAGCAGGGGATAGGTGAAAGCTGAATTATGAAGGATGAAGTAAGAAGGAACGAGATTATGCATGGCAGCGCTTTTTTGAAAATGGCATAATTGAACATAAGTTCATATATCCAACGAAGTTGCGTGAATATGCAGTCGAGCGAGTTATGCATGGTTATGCACGAGCTTGGCGACTATTGGAGGTCGTGGTGCGAGCAATCAAATTCGTCTGAGCACCACCCCGACAGGGAAGGCAGCCGTCGAAATGGCGGAATAGGCGAGCAGGGGGCGAAAAATGGCGACGGGCCGAGCAACTTCGCCGTGCCAGGGCGGGAGTTTTGAGTTGCGGCGGTTGAGGGACACATTGCTGTAAACCGGTGCTCAAAGTGGCAGGATTGAGTCGAACTTAGATCGAGGTGCAAGTTTTATACCGATGTTCACTACTGCAATCAAGCGTCTTTGCGCTTGGCGCATTGACCGTACCAGTGCTACTTACTCGCTGACGAATAAGCATAAGCAACGGAGCAGCCGACCCCGCGTCCATTGCTGATCTTGGGTCGTATCCAATGGCTGAGGCAAAATTCCAACCTGGTTTTCGCATGTCGGTGACCGATGGCCTGGTGATTGTCGCTGGAATCGTTGGGGCGGTGGGTTTGTGGTTCACGGCTTGGTGGCTGGGCTTCACTGTCGCGTTTGTCGTTGGGCATTTCTTCGTTTTCTGCAATGTCTTTCGTGTCGCGAGGCCGCTGGAACTGGCTTGGAGCGGTGTGTTTGTCGTTTTGACGTATGGCACGGTCATGTTTGATAGGCCGAACTGGGTGGTGACGATCGGCTGTTCGTTGTTGGCGACTGTCGTGATTATTGGCCTGGAAATGCGCAAGCCTTCTTATCACGGAGTTTTGTGGCGACGCATTAATCCGGGGCTGCGTCAGTGGTGGGAGGCCGATCGGGGTATTCTGGGTTAAGCATTCGCTGCAGGCAGCGGGGATGAGTGGGAGTGGTTGTCAGTGGTGCGTCACGTGTCTATCGTTTCAGAGATTGGGTTGTTAGGCGCCAATCGCAAGTCACTCAATGATTCGATATTCGCACGTAAGACTTCAAATACCTTGCGACTCTGCAAGTGCCGCGACCATCACGGCGCAACTTGGCGTGCAGCCGACCGCTGTTGAAGAGAGCAAGGTACACGGACAGCGTGAGGATGGCAGTTGGCAGGAGAGCACGCATCACGCTTGGGTGCTCGATTCGCCGCTGAGCCAGGTGGATGGTGATCCGACGACTCGTCTTTCCGCCTTGGCAGACATCATTGAGCCGTTCGCTTTACGACTGCCGAGTATTCGTCCGCACTTCAGACCGTTCGTTGACATTGTTTATCATGTCACACCGCAACGTCCGAATGGAGTCATGGGCGAGTTCGATTGGTTTACGATGCCGGCGGAGTTGATGCGGCGTTACGGAGCGTGGGATTTGTGCGTCTCTTATGAATCATTCTGGTTCGACCATCCCGACTGGGTTTCTCCGAAGCAGCGGGGTTGGTGGAGGAGGATGCTTGGGTTACTTCGGATACAGCGCACTAAGGCAGGGCGAAGAAATAACCTTTACAAATTGGCATTGGTGATTTGAGCGGAACGTGCGATGACTTGCGCATGCAAGAGGCGCAAGTGGAGGCGCGGATTCGCCGCAAGTTTCGGCTAGTCGCTGTGGAGCTGGAC
>DASXLL010000348.1:0-12300 GCA_036496265.1 Pirellulaceae bacterium
GGTCCTCGGCCGCCCGCCATGCTTGGCCGGTGGTAGGAGCGGAGCGACAATTTCCCATTGAGCGTCGGTGAGATCCGTGAGATAGGCCTTTCGCGAAGTGGCTTCCATGCCGGCACTCCTAAAACAAGGGACAAGGGAATCACTGAATCTACGAGGAATGGCGAAACTGCGTCGAGATCACTTCTCGGATAGGCTCTTAGCTCGCTTTTGATTTCACTAAAAACGCCGCGCCAATCACCGAGCAATTTTTGCCGGAAGAGTCGCATGGTTGGGTACCAAGGGCTGTCAGCGCGATTCAATAGCCAACGCCAGTCGGGAACAAACGGCAGCGCCGTCCAAACCGGAACGCCCAAAGCTCCGGCTAGATGCGGTACGGAAGTATCCGACGTAATCACAAGGTTCAGATTTTTCATTACTGCCGCTGTATCCACGAAGGCTCCGTGCTTCCTATCGAACTCGCCCAAATCGATGATGGGCAAGTTACCAGCAGCGGCTTTCAAGTCGCTCTCTCCCGCACCCCTTTGCAGGCTAATCAGTTGCACACCGGGAATATCTGCCAATGACGCCATCAACTCTGGAGGAACGTTGCGGCGATCTGACTCCACGCCATTTTCACCGCCGCGCCAATTGATTCCGACCCGAAAATCGCTTAACTCGCGGAGCTTTTCACGCCAATGGGCGATGAGGCGCGAATCAGCGAACAAATAGGGAATCGTCGCTGGAATGTTTGTCAAAGTAGTTCTTAATATTGCCGGCAAGCTAAGCAGCGCTGCCTGCAAATCGAAAGCCGGCATTTCACGTCCGGCGCTAACCAGCTGATCGATGCCCGGACACGTCGAAAGCAAATTGACGAGCGGTTTTTGACATTCGACGACGACCTTGCCACCCATGCTTCGGACGATCTGAGCGTATCGTATGAACTGAATGGTATCGCCGAATCCCTGCTCCGCATGGAGCAAGATGGTTTGTCCAGCCAGAGGATCACCATTCCATCGAGGCTGACAAAAATCCCGCTCGGACATTTTGCGGGATTTCCACCGCCATTCGTATTCAGGCCATCCAGCCTCAAAATCACCTCTAAGTAGATTCAGCGTCGCTCGGCACAAATGCGGCTCTGGTGCAATCGGATCGAGTTCTATTGCCCGATTACAGCAAGCAAGGGCCTCGTCGAAATTGCCCAACTCTCGAGCGATGTTTCCCACGTTATAAATTGCATGGGCATACGTTTCATTGATCTGAATTGCTTGTCGATACGAAGCCAATGCCAAATGTGGCTTGCCTGAGCGCTGATAGGCGAGGCCCAAGTTGTTGAGGGCACTGGGCATCTTTGGATTTAGCTCCAATGCATGAGTAATAAACTCAATCGCCACCGAATCCTTGTTGGTCTGATAAGCAATCACGCCCAGCATGTGCCACGCCTGAGCGTTACCCGGTTCTGTCGCTAGAATTTGTCGATAAATCTCCTCCGCATCGCTTAAACGACCAGCCTGGTGGTGAGCGGAAGCAGTTGCAAAAGCGATGGAAACGCTCGACATGTCAGCATCATAAGCGCGGTCCGGACCCGTTCAATTCCCACCAGTTTGATCTTCAAAACCTCGCCAGCAGAGTGTTGGTCCGACGTAGAGTGCCACTCCAATCAAGATTCGCCACCCGGCCGCCATTGCGTCGCATACCGGTTGGGAACGAAATGCCGATTATTCGCGTCAAACCGGTTAACGTTTGGCCGCGGCGTGGCGCAAGCCCTTGTTCTGGCGGCATTTGGCAAGACTTAGCGGCCGGAATCGTCTATCATGAAATGAGCCGCTGCGGCTTGCGTGACAACCTGCTGCCCACGCGCCAAGCGGCCAAAACCATTCGTTCCCTTGTCTGAACTTCTAAGCCGCTCGCGACCTAGTCCCATGGCCGGTGCCTTGAAAGTCAACGGCATTCCCACCGGCTGGCAGGCTGACATGCTGTCGTGGGTCGGGGGGCCGATCAAGCGCCGCCTCGCGAGCTGGGGCAAGGTGCTCGATCAAATTGCCTCGTTCGAGCCCGAGCTGCAAAACGAATCGGATCGCGATCTGCGGAAGCGGAGCCTGTCTCTGCGGTACCGGGCGAAAGCTGGTGAGAACCTGTCTCGTGTGCTGCCGGAAGCTTACGCCCTCGTGCGTGAAGCGTCGGTTCGCACGATCAAGCAGCGGCATTACGACGTGCAAATGGTTGGCGGAATCTCGCTGTTCAATGGTTGCATCGCGGAAATGCAAACGGGCGAAGGCAAGACGCTCACCGCCACGCTGCCCATGTACATCCACGCGCTCGTCGGCAAGGGCGCGCACATGGCGACGGTCAACGACTACCTCGCCGAACGCGACGCCAAATTGATGAGCCCCGTGTATGAAATGCTCGGGCTCACCGTCGGCGTTGTGCTCACGAAGGACAAAAGCGCTGAGCGACGCAAAGCCTACGGCTGCGACATTACCTACGGCACGGCCAAAGAGTTTGGCTTCGACTTTCTCCGCGACCGTTTGCTGTTGCGGCGCATGGGTGTGAGCCAGGCGGGCCTGTTTGGCGAAATCACAGCTGCCAACCTGGATCCCGGCGGCGAGCAACCGGTGCAGCGCGGCGCTCATTTCGTGCTCGTCGATGAAGCGGACAGTATTTTAATCGACGAAGCCCGCACGCCGCTGATCATCGGCTCAATCGGCGACAAAGCCGTCGAAAAGATCATTGCCACGTATCGCTGGTCGTCGGAAGTCGCTCCGCAGTTTATCGATGAAGAGCATTATGAATTCGACCACGACGATAAGAAGGTTGAATTGACCGCCACCGGCCGCCAGATGGTCCGCGTGATGTCCAAGCCGCCGGCGCTAACCAATATGGGACTTGTCGATCTCTATCAATACATCGAGCGGGCGATCAAGGTCCACCGCGATTATCACCTCGACGTGCAATACGTCGTGAAGCCTGGCGACAGCGGCGCCGACGAGATTGTGATCGTCGATGAAAACACGGGCCGTCTCGCCGAAGGCCGCAAATGGCGCGACGGCATACACCAGGCCGTCGAAGCGAAGGAAAAAATCGAAGTCACGGTGCCCACGGGTCAGGCGGCGCGCATCACCGTGCAAGATTTGTTTTTGCGCTACAAATTCCTGGCCGGCATGACGGGAACCGCGTCGTCCGCCACCCGCGAGTTCCGCAAGGTGTATCACAAAGTCGTGATTCCCGTGCCGACGAACCGCCCGGCGCAGCGGAAGCGCCTGCCCGATCTCGTCTTTGGCACCGGCGACGAAAAATGGCATGCCATCGTGCAGGAAATCCGCGACTTGCACCTGCAGGGGCGCCCGGTGCTGGTTGGCACCCGCTCGATCGATAAGTCGATCATTCTGTCGCGACTATTAAATCTCGCCGGCATTGAACACAAGATCCTCAACGCCCACGAGATCGAAAAAGAAGCCGAAATTGTCGAGGACGCGGGACAGCCGTGCAAAGTCACCGTCGCCACGAACATGGCCGGCCGCGGAACCGACATCAAGCTCGGCCCGGGCGTGGCCGAGGCCGGCGGCTTGCATGTGATCTGCACCGAGCTGCACGACTCGGCCCGTATCGACCGGCAGCTGATGGGCCGTTGCGGCCGCCAAGGCGATCCCGGCACCGTGCGGCAATATATGTCGCTGGATGATGACGTGATCAAAACGGGTTATGGTCCCGAGACGGCCGAGAAAATGGAAGCGCTCGGCAAATCGTCGCCCAAGTCGGCCCAAGGCTATCTCAGCCTGCTCAAGCGAGCGCAGCGGAAAGTCGAGCGCCGCCACCTGCGCGATCGCTTCGTCCTGCTGTATCACGAAAAAGAACGCAAGAAGATGCAGCGCGAAATGGGCCAAGATCCGTATCTTGATACGCCGGATTAGAGCTGCTTATTGGCCGCTCGATCGGTCTGCGCAAAGTTTCATACGCCGCGCGTGCCAGCAATGTCGTGCTGGCGGAAATTTTATTTTGCCATCTAAGGGCGGCGAATCTGCCGTGAGGTCTCTGGCGCGGAAGCTCAGGTCCCGCACGGCGGTTTCGCACGTATTGGAATGATAGCGAGGATCAAGTTTGGGGTAGCCGCACTGCGATAAATGCCTAAGAATCTTAGCCCCACGAGGGACATTCACTGCCGCAAAACGATGCACTTCATGAGCTTTGTTTTGGCAGTGATGACAACAAAACACAACTTCCAGCGAATCACACATAAACAAGTGAACCCACGGTTTGCAGCGTTGTCTGAATAACTGCACGGGCGGATTACTGCCCGTAGCGGTCAGGCACACGAAATGCGATAGCGAGAGCCGGCTAATGGACGACGCCAATTTCGCCACTCGCACTTGAGGCAAATCATGCTCACGGAGGTAACCCAAATGAACGAACAAATCCGCAAAGCCATCCGCCAACGCGCACGCCGGGCCGTCTCGAAAGACGATTTGGTTCGCGCCGTGTTCGATACCTTTCACTCGCAGCAAATCGATCTGCGGAAGGTCTCGCTCGACGACATGAAATCCGCCCTCGTCGAAGCCGCCCGCGCTGCGCGGGAGCACAATCCGCAACTGGCGTAGCCCGTATTTCTCACGACTTGCTACATTCTCGAGACAAACTCGCTCCCACGCTCTGCTTGGGAGCGGCTCGGTTTGGAAGCTCTGCTTCCTACTGGCGAAGCAGAGCTTCGCGAAAGTGGGCTCCCAAGCAGAGCTTGGGAACGAGACGGTCCGAAAGTGGGCTCCCAAGCAGAGCTTGGGAACGAGACGGTCAGAACGACCAGGTGGACGTCAATCTTTTTCGGTCCAGGACAGCAGCAGCGGCAACACAATCAAGTTGCCGAGCATGCCGCCGAGCATGGCGAGGCTCATGAGCGAACCGAAGTAAATAGTCGGCACAAAGTCGCTGGTGATGAGGACGCCGAAGCCGATGATCAGGGCTACGGTGGAGAAAATCATCGCCAGACCGACGCTTTGCTGGCATTGAGAGAGAGCGGCATGCACCGTCGCGCCTTCTCGCCTCGCCCGCCGAAATGCCGAGTAGTAGTGAATCGAGCTATCGACCGACATGCCCATCGAAACAGCCGCAATCATCGCCGCGCCCATGTTGATTTTCAGCCCCAGCCAGCCGAGCAGGCCCATGACCATGTAAATCGGCACGGCGTTGGGAATCATCGCGACCACAGCGTATTTCCAACTGCGGAACCCGATCCACACCATCGCCATAATCGCCGCCGACGCGATGCCGAACGTCACCCACTGATCGCGGGTGATGCTGTTGATCAAGTTCGTGAGCAGGACATAGTAGCCAGTGACTTCCGCGCCGCTTTGATCGTCGTAACCCGTGTTGTCGGACGGAAAGGCCTCTTGCGACAACCGCGTTACTTCATCAATCAACCGCTGTTTTTGCTCCGCCGGCTGGCGCTCGCTGGAGCGCAACATGATGCGTATATCTGTGTTGCCTTCCGCATCGGGTTGTGAACGTAGCGCTCCAATAAACGACGGCATCGCTGCCGCCATTCCCTGGAATCGCAGCTCCGGGTCGGGCGTCAGTGCCGCGAGAGCACGGTCGGCTTCGGCCGCGTCGAGCGAATCAACGAGGCTCAACACTTTTGTCAGCGCCGGAGATTTGTTGCCTGTCACCGGATCGGTCAGCTCAATCGCCCGGAGTTGCGATTCCAAAACGCGAACGCGACTCACAAAATCGCTGTCGAGTTTTTTCGGCGCCGGCACAATGATGTCCCACACCCCCGCCCCGCCCAGCCGTGTCTCCACAAACTCATACGACCGCACGACCCGGCTGCCGCGGCGAAAATTCCGCGTGAAGTCCGTCTCGACCTCCAGCCCCATCACACCGAGTGAGGCCAACAAGGCGATGGCGCCGGTCACAATGGCAACCGTCTTCGGCCTCGCGCTCAGCACTTCGATCGACCGCATCAGCCAATAGCCGATATGGACTTCGCCCCAACCGGGTTTGGGGGTCGGCTGATCGCGAGCGGCGAGAAGAGCCAGCGCAGGCACAATCAGACATGTCGCCGGAATGACCAGCAGCGACCCGACGACCATCATGATGCCGAAATCGCGCACCGGCTCGACCGACGCAAAGGCGAGCGCCCCGAAGCCGCCGACATCCGTCAAGATTGCGCCGAAAATCGGCCCCGCGAGCTGGCTGCCGGCTCTCTGCAAGGCCTCGCGCTGCGTCAATCCCTTCGTCCGCCACTCGCGCACATGAACGATCAGATGCATCACTGTCGCAACGCCCACGACGGTCACAATCGCCGTCAACAGGGAGCTAACCATCGACAACGCCAATCCACTGATGGCCAGCCCGGCTTGCGTCACAATTAAGGACCATTCGACCACAGCCAGCGGAATCACCAGCCATCGCAAGCTGCGAAAAAAGATCAAAATGGTCGCCCCGAGCAGCACCATGGTCCAAATGCCCAGCCGTCGTCCATCTTGTTCCAGCATCGCAAAGCCGTCGGCGATCATCACCGGCTCACCGGCCAGTACGCCCGGCGCAAGTCCCTCCGGCAAATTTCCGACGATGTTTTCGAGGTTCTCGACGGTCTTCGCCCGCGCATCCCGATCGGCGTCGCGCGTCGTCTTGTCCGCGGAGTTCGCTGGCTCTACAGGCTCCAGCATGCAAATCACCGCCGCTGTCTTGCCATCGGCTGAATGCGTATAACCGGCAAACAACTCGCGATATCGCGCGGCCAGGGCGCTGCTCGGATCGAGAATCGCCGGGCCAGCGAAGGCCTTATTGCCCCGCAGAAAGTCGAGCGCTCCCCCCAAGCTTGTCGCCTTTTGCAGCTTCTCGAGCAACTCACTGACCTCTGCCAGACTCAGAACATCACGAACGCCCTCCACGCCTTTCATAAGGCGGCCGATCTCGCTCAGCCGCTTAATGCCGCTGCCGTCCGGATCAAGCAAATGCTTGTCCTCATAAACGGCCATCACAATCTCATTGCCACCGAATTCCCGCTTCAGCCGCCGATACGGCGCCAAAAGCGGATCATTCTTGGCAAACATGTGCTCGATGCTGCGATCGAATGTGACATGCTGCGCTGGATACCACGCCGCGGCTACGACGAGAATCGCTAAACCAAACAGCGTCCAGCGTCGAACGATAAGAGAATCAATAAATCGACGGATGACGCCATTCATCATGCAAGCTGCGTAGTATAATGCAATCCGTGCGAGGTGCGACGATGATTTATCATGGGCGGATGTTGAATGGTGTAGCAGTGCCCGACGTGCCGGCGAATTTGCCGGATGGCACGCCTGTCGAAATCGATGTCGCGGGAAAAAAGTCGGAGTTTTGGCAGAATCGTAATGTGGAGTGGCTTAGCCGGGAACAAGCCGTTCAGCCGATTGGAAGTCTGGAAGAATTGGCGGGCGATTGGCCGGAAGACGATTCTGCTGACGCACTGGTTGCATTTCTGCGTGCGGCGCGCAGCTAATGAGCGCCGTGCTGCTAAACACGGATGTTTTTTCGTTTGTGTTCAAGCGAGACACGCGTGCGAAGCTGTATGAGCGAGAATTGATTGGCGCTCATGCTTGCTTGAGCTTTCAAAGCGTCGCGGAGCTGCAATATTGGGCGAATGCAAGACAGTGGGGCGAGGCGCGCCGCCACAGCCTTGAACTCACCTTTCGTCGATACATCGTGCTGCCATACGACGACGCCATGTCGCAGTACTGGGCGGACATTACTGCCTCGCGACGAAGTCATGGAAAACCGATCGCATGCGGTGACGCGTGGATCGCGGCGACGGCGCTACGGCATGGATTGCCGCTGCTTACGCACAACGCGAATGACTACGCAGACATTCCGGGTTTGCAGGTGGTCTGCCGCGCGGTTTGATCGTCGAGTTCAATGTGAGCGACTCCAACATTGGATACTGCCTTATCGCTCCGGTAGCTCGGGGCCTGAGCTATCTACTTTGATTTGGTCTTCTCAGCCGCCGGCACCTTGTACCCTTCCGCGTGCCGTTTGTCCCAATCGGTGCCTTCATGCGGCAGATTCGTTTGGCCTTTGACTCGCCGCTCAAGGGTTTTCATGGTTTCGTTGAAGGTGTATTTGAGATAGTCGTCCTGATCGAAGACGAGGGATTCGACGGCAACGTCAATGGCGTCTTGGGAGCCGAAAAAGCTCAACGCGCGGATGGCTTCGAGGCGGACACGGGGATGGTCGTCGGAGACTTGCTCGCGGAGGAGATCGAGCGGCTTGGCGACGCGGTCGCGCCAGTAACCGAGGACGCGGGTGGAGGCGGCGCGGGCGCGGAAATCAGTCGAGCGGAGTAGCTCTTTGAGGAGTGGCTCGTTGATCGTGTCGTGGGCTTGGTGCAGCCAGAGGGCTTCGAGCTTGTGGTGCTCGTAGTTGGGGTCGTTTTTGGCGAGGCCGGCGAGCCATTTGGCCGTTTCACCGATGACGTCGGCCGTCGGGCGATTCCAGAGCTCGGTGCGAACGCGGTAGTGCGTGCGCTCCTCCGGTTCAGTCCGCAACAAGTCGAGGAGGGCGGCGATCGGCTGGCCGTCGATCTTGGCGGGCTTCACGAGCGGGCGGTTTTTGTAGGTGACGCGCCAAATGCGGCCGTGCGAATGGTCGCGGTTCGGGTCGCGGATGGAATGCTGCATGTGGCCGACGAGCGGGTTGTACCAATCGGCGAGATAGAGCGAGCCGTCGGGGGCGAATTCGATATCGACGGGACGGTAGCTGGGGTCGCTGGACTGAATGAGCGGATCGATCGGGTCGGCGTGAAAGCCAGAGCCGATCGAGGGCGTTTTGCCATCTTTTGGCAGGCTGGAAGCGTGCCCCACAAGGCTGTCGTCGTGCAGTTTGTATTGCAGCGTGCCTTGGAAGCCGATGCAGTTGTTGAGCAGGAAGTTGCCCTGGACTTCGGGCGGGAAATTGCGGCTGCTGATCAGCTCGCAGCCGCAGGTGGGCCGCCACTGCTTGGTGAGGAAATGCTTCAGGTTGGCATGCTTGTGGGGATAATCGACATCGCCGGAGAAGGCGGTGCCGTAGTAGTTCGCACCGCCGGAGGCGTCGGCCACGAAATTTTGGCCCCAGGTGTCAAAGATTTGGCCCCAAGGATTGGCGAAGCCGTAGGAGACGAACACATCGAGCTTGCCGGTCCGCGGCTCATAGCGAAAGACGCCGGCGTTGGCGCAACGCTCGGGGCCCCAGGGCGTTTCGATCTGCGAGTGGTGGAACGTGCCTTCGTTGAAATACATGGCTCCGCCCGGATCGAAGACGAAGGCGTGGCAGGCGTGATGGGAATCGGCCGTGTCGAGGCCGTGCAGAATGAGCTCGCGAGTGTCGGCTTTGTCGTCGCCGTTGGTGTCCTTGAGGAACATGACGTTCGGCTGCTGTGAGACGATGACTCCGCCACCGAAAAATTCGATCGCGAGCGGCAGATAGAGCTTGTCAGCAAAAACGGTTTGCTTATCTGCGCGGCCGTCGCCATTGGTGTCTTCGAAAATCAAGATTTTGTCGTTGGGCGGACTGCCGGGCACGTACTGTGGATAGGACGGCGTCGTGCAGACCCAGAGACGGCCCTTGGCATCGAAGGCGAAGGCGACAGGCTTCTGTAGATCGGGGAATTCGACTTCCGAAGCGAAGAGGTTGACTTCATAGCCTTCGGGCAACGTGAATTTTTGCTGGGCCTCGGCGGGCGACGACATGGAGATGATGTTGTCTTTGCGGTTCTTGCCGGCATTTGCGTTGCCGATGTTCGTTTCGATCGTGGGGTTCTCGCCGGTGTTGGAATCGTCGATCGTCGTGGGGACGGACTTTCCTTGAGCAACCGCCCAAACGCGCTGGTCGCGATTGGCGATCATTTTGCGGAGCTTGGCGAACTCGACGGGGAAATTGACGACGCCGAAGGGATTTTTGCGGCCGCCATAGATATAGAAGCCGTTGACGGCGCGGTAGTCGTAGAAGAATTGAAGGTTCTTTTCGTTGACTTCGGCCTTGAGCTTGGACAAATCTGCTTTTGAAGCTGGCCGTTTACCGAAGAGGGATTCGTCAATCACTTCGGCGATTGCTTTGTCACCGTTCTCATTCAGATGGATACCATTAATGGTCAATTTTGTGGTACCCGCCTGATCCATTACTTTTTTCGAGGGAGCGAATAAATCGACGTAGGGAACTTTGTGCTTCGCCGCGATCTGCCTCATCGACTCGGCATAGTGCTCGATGTTCTCGTTGGTTTTGGCGCCGTCGGGATAGCCGCGGCGGCCAATGTTCTCATGGGCGATGGGGCTGAAGACGACGAGGCGCGGGGCAGACTTGCCGTTGTATTTGGTGGCCAGCGTTTCTTCGATGAATTTTTCTAAGTCCTCCTCGAACTTCTTGAGCCCACGAGCGCCGCCGAACGATTCGTTGAAGCCGAAAAAGGCCAGGATGACATCAGCTTTATGGTCGGCGAGCGTATGGCCGTGATCGACGAAGCTCTGCGAGCGCGGACGAACCACAATTTCGTCGGCAGACCAGCCGAGATCGCGAACGACCAGTTCCAGTTCCGGAAATCGGCTGTGGAGGAGCGTTTCGAAATTGCCGAAATACTGCATTCGCTCGGCAAGCGTGTTGCCGATGAGGACGACGTGGTCGCCTTTATTGAGCGTGAGCTTGGGCTCGTCGGCTGCGAGCGAGATCGCAGTAGCGATGAGCAGCGAGACGAGGGACAGAGCGAGAGCGATCGGAGAGCGCATAAGAATGTCCGAGGGAAGAAAGCCGGCGTGGTGGAGTTTGTCATTTTGGCGTCGCCGAGGCCAATCTTCAACGGGCACTCGTTATGTCTCGTTTATTGCGAGGCGGAAAAGAGAGATTTTTTAGGCCGGCCGGAACGATCTACTTCGTTGCCAGCCGAATTGCACCGTCCCAGCCTGGAGGCGGTGCTCCGTCGTGCTCCAGCACGAATTGCAGTAAAAGATCCTTGGCTTGATCGGCATGTGGCGCCTTGGCCAGAAGTTGCCCTGCTTGATGCCAGCCGCCGGTTTCGAAGGCGGCGAGGGCCGACTCATAGAGCGCCAAATCTTCGTCGCTCAAGTCGGGGCAGTCTGAGGCTAGCGGTAAAACCTCGCTGACGTCGATCGGAGCCGACAAGCCAACCGGCAGGACGCGGATCAGCCGGCGGATGCGGCAAATATTTGGCCCGATTGCGGCTCGAATCGAGTTCGCTGTCAAAGAATCGACGAGGATTGACGCCGGCAGTTGCCGCGTCATCGTTTCCAGCCGCGCGGCGAGGTTGACCACGGGTCCAAACGCAGTGACCTTCACTTGATCCGCGGTGCCAATCTTTCCCGCCACCGCCTGGCCACTGGCGATGCCGATGCCAACATGGAATTTGTGCTTCGAAGCGGCAGCTCCCGCGGCGGCGTCGCCGGCGCAGGAATCGGTTTGCTCGAAATGAGCTCGAATGTCGAGCGCCGCCCGGCAGGCCCGAATCGCCGCGTCCGGCTGAGCGATCGGCCAGCCCCAAAAGCCCATCGCGGCGTCGCCGTGAAAATCGCCAATGACCCCGCCCTGGTTCAGAATCGCGCGCGTCATCACTCCCAGGGCGCCACTGACGCGATGGAGCAGCCCGAACAAATCGTGTGCAAAACGTTCGCTTTCGCTCGTGAAGCCGCGCAGGTCGCAGAACAGAACGGTCAGGTCCGCTTCACGCGGGGCCAGTACTTGTTCGGGATTGGCGTCGCGAAGCACATCGAGGACGACCGGCGAGAAGAACTGGCTGAGGCTCGCCTGACGGGCCGCGAGCTGCCGGGATTCGAGCAAGCCACCCAGAGTGGCGGCCATGATCTCCGTATATTTTACGTCGTCATGCAGTAGCTCGGGATCGGTTGCACTGCCACGGATCAGCAGCTGATCGAAATTGCCAGCGGCATACAATGCCCAGCCGGGCGTAGCCTCCGTGGTAATGGGTGTGCAGATTGCCCATCCGGATTGACCACTGGAAGTAAAATCGGCTTGCGAGCCGCTGGTGTCGTGACCCCAGACATAGGCGACGCTTTGGCCGCTTGTTACGGCCTGGCGAACCAACCGGCGACTAGGTCTGAAATCTCCGGCGGCCAGGAGCTGGTTTTTCCCGTGGAGCACTGAGACAGCGGCATCCGCCGCGGCCGGGTCGTCCCCTTGTTCGACGCTGATCACCGCAGCCGCATCCGCTCGCTCGATGCCGCCGAGCAGCAGATTCACCAGGCGCTGAAACAAGTCCTGACCACTTGCCGAGTGGTGGATGACATCCGGCAGCCGGCTGAGGGCCTGAATTCGCTTGTCGGGCTCGCGAAACGGCCGCTGGTGCAG
>DASXLL010000349.1:0-1657 GCA_036496265.1 Pirellulaceae bacterium
CCAGCGGTGCCGGCGGAGAGCCCTTCGCAATCAGCGCCTTGATCCGGCCGAGATGGCCGCATACGTCGGCTTGACCGCGGTCGCTATATTCATGGCGCGCCGCCATGAAGCGATTTCCAGCGGCCCGAGCAGACAGCCGCGCCTTGACACTTAACTTGACGGCACTGCGGGCCAGACCTAGGCTTCCTGGCTTCAAAAAGGAAATAATCGGAGGTTCGCATGAAGAGGGCCTCGGTTTACGCAGTCATGGCGGTGTGCGCTGTAGTGATAGCGACATGCCCGTTGACACTTGCCCGGAGTCAACCCTCATCAAGCGCCACGGCGCTCGACTACGGGTTTTTTAAGGAGAAGGTAGAGTCGGTGTTTCTTGCGAAACGCGACGGCCATACTCGCTGTGCGGTTTGCCATACGTTCAACAATGCGGCATTCCACCTCGTGCCGCTGTCGCCAGGCAGCACAAATTGGAACGAAGAGCAGTCGCGCCAGAATTTCGAGTTGATCAAGCGGGTAGCCATGCCGGGCTATTTGGAAAGCAAGCTGCTGGTCCATCCGCTCGCCGAAAACGCAGGCGGCGACCCCCATCATGGCGGTGGCCAGCAATTCATGTCGAAGAACGATGCGGCGTGGCAGATTCTAAAAGCTTTCGTGATGGGTGAGAGGCTAAAGTAGCGCCCGGCCAAGCCCATTGCGGAGGGAGCGGAGTGCCATTTGCCGGACCTTATTCACCTTCCGAGGAAGAAAGGGTGACGACGATGACAAGCAAGCACCTGCTGCGCAAATCATTCACAACGGTTGGTGGAATCCTTCTGTTTGCGGTGTCGCTCTCTTTCGCGGCCGCTCAGGGAGGAAAGCTTCGCATCATCCAAACGAACTTTGCGGGCGACAGTATTCAGATCATCGATCCAGCTACCAACAAGGTGGTGGGCGAGATCAAGGGCGTCGAGGCCGCCCACGGGCTTGTGGTAGCGCCGGACGGCAGCCGAATTTACATCAGCGAAGAAGCCACGAACACCGTGACCGTGTACGACGGTAACTCGTTCCAAGTGACCAAGCGGATTCCACTGAGTGGAAATCCCAACCTTATCGATATCACCTCGGATGGACGATGGATCTACGTCGCGATTGCCCTAACTTACAATGATCTCTCGGAGTTCCCACAGATCAAGGCCAATGCGAGCGGCGGCGTCGACGTAATCGACACCGTGTCGCTTCAGAACATCAAGACGATTCCGATCCGGGGTGGCATCCACGACCTCAACGTCACGCCCGACGGCAAATACGTGGTTGCGGGGTCCAGTCGGGGCGCCAGACCGCCAGCGAATATGATGAACGTGATCGATACGCGGACCAACGACTTTGCCTGGAAGCTGCAGATGAATCCGGCTCCCTCCCCAATGGCGATCTCGTCAAATCCGGACGGCTCGACGAAATGGATTTTCGCGCAGCTCGGAGGATTGAACGGCTTTCGGGTAATCGACTTCGCGACGCAAAAGATCATCAGCGAAACCAAGCTTCCCGAGCTACCCGCCGACAAGCAGAACCGCCACGGTCCGCCTGCGCCCTCGCACGGTATCGCGCTCACCAACGATCAAAAAACATTGTTGGTGAATAGCCGGCTGAACAGCACTTTGTATGCCTACTCGGTCCCCGACCTGAA
>DASXLL010000350.1:0-36519 GCA_036496265.1 Pirellulaceae bacterium
TGGCTGGTTTTCATTTGACATTCGCTCAAACGGTATACGACCCAAGGCGCGGCGGCTGAGGCGGCTGTTTGGGCGGATGGGTTAGTTTTCGGCCTGCCGCACATATTCGGATGCCATCTCGTTGAGATCGAGCTTCGCATCCAAATTCGCGGAGTAGGACCAGACACCATACCGCAGGCGGAAGGTTTCGCCGGGTTTTACCGCGATGCGGCTGGCGGGTCCTTTGGTGAAGGCGCGTTGGCCGAAGGGGTTGGCGACGAGGAGGCCGTAGTCGCGGGCGTGAAACCAGGAGGGGCGGAAGTTTTGGGGGTGCGGGACGAGGAGCAAGCCGGTTCGTAGAGATGGTTCTTTGTCGCTCGTCGCAGTCTTTGTTGCTACAATCCCGCCGTAGTCGCACCAATCGGCTGGGCGGCCCCAGACTTCCTTCTCGTTGTGGCGGCCTTCGCTGTTGGTGATTGTTCCGTAGCCGGTTTTGACCGTAAGTGGCGTTGCCAGGCGAATGCCCAGGCCCATTTCTTCCTGATCGCCGAATGAAAACGGTTCGCTGCCTGAGAACTGGCTGTCGAATACGAACAAGTAGCCGCGGGGCGTGGCGCGAATCGTGTGGCGGGCTGATTCGAAACAGATTGTTTTGTCGCCTGCCACATACCGGTTCTTGGCGACGAATGTGACGAAGCTGTCGGCTCCGTCCAGTTTGACCGCTGGCGGTTGGACGAATTCGACATGCTCGACATTGTTCATTTTTTCGACGGGGGCTTTGTTGCGCCAAAAATCGTGGCCGCTGATGTCGCCAAATGCCAGCCAGATGCCGGGGTGCATCGTGTCGTGATCGGTAGGGTCGATTCCGGCCTGCGGCGGATGATTGCGAGTGACTTGGAAGCCGCTCGGACTATGGACGTGAGCGAAATAGGGCCGCCGGATCACGTCATCGCGGAAAATGTAGGTCGCGACTGGGGTCTCGGCGCGGTGGATGATGAGCCGATCGGCGTGCTTCTCCACCGTAAGTGGCGCGCTAGCCGGCTCGCTGCCCTCTGCCCGTAGTAGGCAGGCAGCCACGATCAACGCAGAGGGGCATACGTGGAGCCAACGGGCAAATATTTGGCCGCGGATGAACGCGGATGAACACGGATTTTTCGAACAGAAGGTCACCAAGGAAACGAAGGGGATTGCTGGCGATGATTCATCGCTTTGTTTGCTCGCTCCTGTTTGACAGCCATTGTTGTCGCGAAAGTCTGCGCAAGTAGCAAAGTATTTGAGCTTTTGTCGTATGAATATTGGCATGTTGCTATCCATCGCTTTCTTGGCGAGCTTCTTTCTTGGCGCGTTTATTTCTTGACGAGCTTCTTTCTTGGAGTGCTTCTTTCTTGACTGGGGCCTGTTCATAAGAAACGATCAGGGACATACGAACGGAGCGAGTTTAGAAAATCAAGTCATGTAGCCCTATGCGAACAGCAAACACCCTTCGCCTGACCTTCCTGCTCGCGGTTGCCTTTGTCTTTGTAGCGACCACGCCCGCACAGGCCCAGCGGCGAGGTGGTGGAGGGGCGGGAGTTTATAAGGCGCGGATCGCGGCGCATTGGTTCGATGGTAATGCGAAGTTTTGGTATCAGAACGAGCTGGCTGGAGGAACGCGAGAGTTCATTTTGGTCGATGCGGAGCAAGGAACGCGGCAGAAAGCGTTTGATCATGTGAGGTTGGCGGCTGCGCTGACTCGCGGCAACGACGTTGTGCCGCACGAGCCTAATCGACTGACGATCGAGGCGCTCGTGTTTAAGGACGGTGGTCAGGCGCTCGAGTTTCGTGAAAGTGGACGGAACTGGCGATGCGATTTGCGGAACTATTCGGTGGTCGAGATTCAAGACCGATCGCCGGCGGATCGCGCTTCTGAAGCAATTGGCTTGGAGCAAAACGGGCAGCGTTACAGTGGGATTTCCGGCGGGGAAGAAGCAACGGAGGTGACGTTCGTCAATCGCACGAGCGGTGAAATCGAGTTGTTCTGGTTGGATGCTGAGGGCAATCGCCATAGCTACGGGAGAATTGGTCCACAGCAGGTTCGAGTCCAACACACTTATGCGCGCCATGTTTGGGAAGTCGTGCAGACAAATGGTGTCTCTTTGGGAACGATTGCCGCAACCGAAGCTTACCTCACGGTCCATGTCGATCTCCCGCGGGGCGGTGGGCGGCGGTTCACGCGAGGAAGCGGTAGGCCGGCAGCAGGTGAAAATGTTTCGCGCGATGGGAAATGGGCGGCGGCCATTAAAGACCATAACGTCGTCGTCCGCAAAACCGTCGGCGGCGATGAATTCACGCTTAGTGAGGACGGCCGCGAGGGCTTGGCGTACGGCAATTTGGAGTGGTCGCCGGATTCGAAGAGGCTGGTGGCGTTTCGGATTGAGCCGGGAGAGCAGAAGGAGGTGTATTTAGTTGAATCGTCGCCTAAGGGGGGCGGGCGGGCGGTGCTGCATACGCGGAATTACGCGTTGCCGGGCGATAAGTTCACGGCCTATGAGCTGCATTTGTTCGATGTGGCGGGTCAAAAGGAGATCGAATGCAAGGTCGATCGAGTTGACTTCGGAACGCCGCGGCTGCGGTGGAATGAGGACGGGCATACCTTCACTTATCAGCAGGTCGATCGGGGGCATCAGCGAATGCGGCTGGCGGAAGTCGATGCGCAGACGGGGAAGAGCCGCAATTTGATCGATGAGAAGACGGAGACGTTCATCTGGACCGCGCATACGGAAAATGTGAATTTGAGGCCGATTAATTGGCTCGAGAAATCGGACGAGATCGTTTATGTGTCGGAGCGCGACGGCTGGCGGCACTTGTACCTCGTCGATGCGAAGGAAGGGGCGATCAAAAATCAGATTACGAAGGGAGAATATGTCGTTCGCGGGATCGAACGGATCGACGAAGACAAACGGCAGATTTGGTTTCGAGCTTGCGGGCGGAATCCGGATCAGGATCCGTACTTCATTCACTTTTATCGGATCAATTTCGATGGCAGCGGACTGGTGGCACTGACGGCGGGCAATGGGACGCACACGGTGGAATATTCGCCGGATCGGAGTTACTTGATCGATACGTATTCGCGAGTCGATCAGCCGGCGATTCATGAACTGCGGCGGGCGGAGGATGGTCAGTTGGTTTGCAAGCTGGAGGAGGCGGATATTTCGGAGTTGAAGAGTGGTGGTGGGCACAGCCCACCCTACGAGGCGCCGGAGGTTTTTGTCGCGAAGGGGCGGGATGGGAAGACGGATATTTGGGGGATCATTTGCCGGCCGAAGAATTTTGATCCAAGTAAAAAATATCCGGTGATCGAGCAGATTTATGCGGGGCCGCAAGGATCATACGTGCCGAAGGCATTCAGCTCGCAGCGGAGATATGCGGCGTTGAATGATCTGGGATTTGTCGTCGTGCAGATGGACGGGATGGGGACGGCCAACCGCTCGAAGGCGTTTCACGATGTGTGCTGGAAGGATCTGAAGGACGCGGGTTTGCCGGATCGCATCTTGTGGCATCAGGCGGTGGCGGCCAAATATCCGTGGTATGACATCCGCCGAGTGGGAATCTATGGCGGGTCGGCGGGCGGACAGAATTCGACGGGGGCGCTGCTGTTTCATCCGGAGTTTTATAAGGTCGCGGTCAGCGGCTGCGGTTGCCATGACAACCGAATGGATAAGGCATCGTGGAACGAGCAGTGGATGGGGTATCCGGTGGGGCCGCAGTATGCCGAGTCGTCGAATATCGATAACGCGGGGAAGCTGCGTGGAAAGCTGATGCTGATTGTGGGCGAGATGGATACGAATGTGCCGACGGAATCGACCTATCGGCTGGCGGATGCGCTGATCAAAGCTGACAAAGATTTTGACTTCGTCATGGTGCCGGGCGCCGGCCATGGGATGGGGGGAGGGTATGGGACGCGGAGAATGCACGACTTTTTTGTGCGGCATTTGCTGGGAGGGGAGCCGCCGGATCGGAATGCGGCCCGTTAAATGCTGAACGAATTTCGGTCAGTCAAGCCCGAACGAACCGTGGTACGCTTCGCGAACCACAGCCACCCAGTTGTAACGCTGGACTATGAAGGCGGCCATTTTCTACTGCCGTTTCACGAATGACGGCAGACAGAAAAATTGCTTGGGGGGGTGGCGGCGTGGATTTTCGCGCGTGTACGATATGGCCGCCAGTCGCGTTTTACTAACCTGTTTCAAGTCACTCTGGTAGCGGAGAACCTGGTATGCGCAAGTTGCTAGTTGCGTTCGTCGTCGCGGTGTTGGGCGGGGCCGTACTCACATTCACGACGGATGCCCAAGAGACGGCGGCGATCAAAGAAGTTATGAAAGTCGCCATGAAGGGCGGCCTAGCCAAGAAAGTGGCCAGCGGTGAGGCGACCGACGAGGAAAAGAAGAAGCTCGCTGGTCTGTTCTCGGCTCTGCATGACAACAAGCCGCCCAAGGGTGAGCAGTCGAGCTGGGACGCGAAAACCAAGGCCCTAGTCGATGCCGCCAATGAGGTCCTCGCGGGCAAGGCGAGCGGCAACGAGAAGCTGAAGGAACTCACGGCTGCCGGCAACTGCATGGCTTGCCATTCGGCGCACAAGGGCAAGTAGTCCTTTTACGGATTGCTCGATTTTTTATCGATTCACTTCAGCGACCCGCTGCTTCGGATCACGAGGCGGCGGGTTGCGTCGTTTTGGGTCCCGATTGCATAGTCAGTCTTGCACAGACCGTCGGCTACAATGTCGTTGATGCATATGGGACGAATTGAGATCGTGGACCGACAAATGGCGGAGGTATTGGCGGCCAAAACAGAAGCGGAGCGACTACAAATTGCTTGGGGCATGTGGCGATCGGCGCGGCGGATGCTGACGCGGCTATTAACGAGCGAGCATCCGAATTGGTCCGCTGAGGAAGTTCAGCGGGAGGTGAGTCGGAGAATGGCAAGTGGAACCTGACGAACTGTTGGGGTACGTTCGCAACGCGTGCGAGCGCCTGGAAGTGACGTATATGGTCGTAGGATCGATAGCAAGCATCGCCTATGGAGAGACACGGTTTACCAACGACATCGATGTCGTCATCGATCTTCCCTCGGAAAAAGCAGACGCGTTCTGCGCGTCGTTTCCGGTCGAGGAGTTTTACGTCAGTCGGCAAGCCGTCACGCAGGCCGTTGCAAAACATTCTCAATTCAACGTCATACACCCCGCGTCCGGCCTCAAGGTCGATTTCATCGTCTTGTCGGAATCGGATTTCGACCAATCGCGACGCCAGCGGCGTCGTCAACTGTCGGTTTTGCCCGTCGGTCCGATGTGGTTCGCTTCGCCGGAAGACGTAATCCTTAAAAAGATGGTTTATTTCCAAGAAGGAGGCAGCGACAAACACTTGCGTGATATTGCCGGTGTGCTGCGAATTCAAAGAAATCGACTTGACCGGGACTACGTCGCCGGGTGGGCGAAGTTGCTCGGTGTTGAAACAGTTTGGCAGTCGTTGGTTGCCAAGGAACAAGAGCCAGAGTGAAGTCGCAGAGTGGGAGATGGCAGAAGGTAGAATCAACTTGACGATCTGGGCATCCTCACGCGGAGCGTGAGGGCCACCAAGCCGGCAACGGACCCGTTATTGGCAGAATGCCACTTAACGTCAGGCTTCTCAAGGCGATTGAGAGTTGATAATCTGACGGTTCTAGTTTGTGAGAAAGTTTTGTCTGAAAGAATATTGTTATGGCCAAGCCACACCGTACGCACAAAAAAGCCAATCATGGCAAACGCCCCGCGAATGCCAAGGCCCGCCGGGCGAAACGCCGCAAAGTTCGCACGTAAGCCGTTTCCCTCCTCTCTGCTTCGGAATTGCCGTCCGCGGCTGGCCCTGCGCTATTTGAAGGTTGCTTCGTGGCTGACAGCAAGTATCTGGTCGATCTTTCGCTGGTCGATTTCGATCGTCCGGTGGCCAATCTGGACCAGATTCGGCAGGTGAATCCGCAGCGGTTCGAGATGGAGCAGCTGACGGCGGTCGTGTATGTCGATGAGAAGGAATATGCGTGCGTCGGCTATAAGGATGTGAGCGAAAGCGAGTTTTGGGTCCGCGGGCACATGCCGGGGCTGCCGCTGATGCCGGGCGTGGTGATGCTGGAATCGATCGCGCAGCTGTGCAGCTTTGTGACGCAGCGCTATGACCTGCTCGGCGCTGAAATGGTCGGCTTTGGGGGCCTGGAAAATGTGCGGTTTCGCGACGTGGTGCTGCCTGGCGATCGGCTGATCGTCATGTGCAAACTCGAAAAGGTCCGCCGCGGGGGAATTATCGTTTGCAAGTTTCAAGGAATCGTGAAGGATCGGATTGTCGTCGAAGGGACGCTAAAGGGTATTCCGATTCCCGTTCAGGCGCTGCGAGAGATGCTCGCTGGAAGGCAACCTTAGGCGTTCATGGGGCGGCGAGCGTTACGCAGGGTTGATCCGAAGCTCGATTTGTCGCGGCATTGGCTGGATGCGACCAAGCTGCCGGCGAAGTTCGACGCCAACGAGTTGTTCGGCCGCGATGCGCCGATCGAAGTGGAAGTCGGCAGCGGTAAGGGATTGTTTCTAACGGCGGCCTGCCGGTCGCAACCCGACCACGACTTTATTGGCATTGAGCTGGCCAAAAAATACGCCCACTATGCGGCCGCGCGGCTCGCCAAAGCGGCGATTCCCAATGGCAAAATGATTAGCGGCGATGGCCTCCGGGTTTTCCGGGAATGGATTCCGAGCGGCTCGCTGGCCGCAGTGCATGTTTATTTCCCGGATCCGTGGTGGAAGGCGCGGCATAAGAAGCGGCGGGTGCTTAATGAATTTTTTCTGCGCGACGTGGAGCGGACGCTAGTGGCGGGGGGACGGCTGCATTTTTGGACCGACGTGGAGGAGTATTTTCTGACGACGCTAGAGCTGATAGGGGCGACGGTGAAGTTGGTTGGGCCGTTGGCGGTCGAGGAGAGTCCGGCGGAGCATGATTTGGATTACCGGACGCATTTTGAGCGGCGGACGAGGAAGAATGAAGAGCCGGTGTATCGGGCGGAGTTTGTGAAAAGCGACTAGCTGGGAGCGAACCTGCTGACAGGACAAGCGGGAGTTGAGCGGTTTTCCGCAGCGTCTCCGGGACCAAGTTTGGTCCCGGCTATTAAGATGCTGGCGCGGGCTCGATGGCCAGCGGCGTGCTGCGGCGGAGTTGGCCGCAGGCGGCGTTGATGTCGTCGCCTTTGCGTTGGCGGAATTTGACGTTGATGCCGGCGTCGAGAAGAATATCGCGGAAGCGGTTGACGGCGTTGCCGGAAGGCGTTTGATAAGGCAAGCCGGCGACGGGATTGTAGGGGATGATGTTCAGGAATGCCGTGCGGCCGCGGATGAGGGCGGCGAGTTGGCGGGCGTGCTCGGGCTTGTCGTTGATGCCGGCGAGGAGGACGTATTCGAACGTCAGCCGGCGGTTGGAGACTTCGAGATAGCGGTCGGCGGCGGCGATGATTTCGGCGAGGCCGATGTTCTTATTGACGGGAACAATTTGGTTGCGGAGCTGGTCGTTGGGGGCATGGAGCGAGACGGCCAAGTGATAGCGAGTGTTGAGCTCGCAGAGACGGTGCAGTTGTTTTGGCAGGCCGACGGTGCTGATGGTGATGCGGCGGTGGCCGATGCCGAGGCCGTTGTCGGCGCTGGCTTCGTTGAGGGCGGGGAGCAGGTTGTCGAGGTTCGCGAGCGGCTCGCCCATGCCCATGACGACGATGTTGCTGAGTCGCTCGCCCTCGGGTAGCAGCCGCTGGAGGAGGAGCATTTGCTCGACGATTTCGCCGGTCGTGAGGTTGCGATCGACGCCGTCGAGGCCGCTGGCACAGAAGACGCAGCCCATGGCGCAGCCGACTTGCGTGCTAATGCAGATCGTGCGGCGGTCGTCGTCGCGGAGGAGGACGCATTCAATGCGGCCGCCGTCGGCCAGTTGGAGCAGGAGCTTTTCGGTGCCATCGGCGGATTGGGAGTGCCGGGCGATTTGGCCCGTCCAGAGCTGAAATTCGGCGGCGAGATCGGCTCGGAGCGCTTTGGGCAAGTCGCTCATGGCGTCGAAGCTGTCGGCGCGGCTTTCGAAGACCCATTTGCGGATTTGCGCGGCGCGGAAGGCGGGCTGGCCGCGCTCGGCGAGCCAGTCTTTCAGGGAGTTCCAGGTGGCCGGGTCGAGTAAATGGGGCATTCTTGTATCATACAGGCCACTTCATTGATCCCAAGGTCTGAACTTTCGATGTCTAAGTCCAAATCGCCGGCAAATCCTAAATCTCCCGCTCATAAGCCCGCTGTTGAGCCGGATTTGAATCGGGCCCAGAAGCTGGTGCTGGAAATGATGGCGATTCCGGCTAAAAGCGGCGGGGAGGCAGTCGTTGCGAAATATATTCGCGAGCGTTTGCTGGAGGCGGGTGCGCCGGCGGAGGCAATTACGACCGACAATGCGAATAAGCCGGCGTTGATTAAGGGAGATACGGGCAATTTGATTTTCAAGCTGCCGGGGACGGTAAAAGGGCCGCGGCGGATGTTGTCGGCCCATATGGATACGGTGCCGATTTGCGTGGGTTGTCAGCCGAAGGTGGAGGGGGAGTTTGTGCGGTCGGCGAATCCGGCGACGGGTCTGGGGGCGGATGACCGGGCGGGGGCAGCGACGATTCTGACGGCGGCCCGCGAGATTTTGGAGCGAAAGATGCCACATCCGCCGCTGACTTTCTGCTGGTTCATTCAAGAGGAGATTGGCTTACAGGGTGCGCGGTACGTGCAGATGAGCCAGCTCGGGAAGCCGGCGATGTGCTTTAACTGGGACGGCGGAGCGTGCCAGAAGATCACGATCGGGGCGACGGGCGGCTATCGAATGGAGATCGAAGTGTCGGGCATCGCGAGTCATGCGGGGATTGCGCCGGAGAAGGGAGTGAGCGCGATTGCGATTGCGTCACTGGCAATCGCGGACCTGGCCCGCGAAGGGTGGCATGGATTGGTTTTAAAGGGGAAGCAGCGAGGCACGAGCAATGTGGGTTTCATTCATGGCGGCGAAGCGACGAATGTGGTGACGGAAAGCGTGAAACTGAAGGCGGAGGCGCGGAGCCACAATCCGAAATTCCGCGGGCAGATTATCAAAGCGTTTGAGCGGGCGTTTCAGAACGCGGCGAAGGAGATCAAGAGCTCGGAGGGAAAACGGGGCAGCGTGCGGTTCGACGGACGGTTGGATTATGAGGCGTATTTGATCGATCATAAGCACGAGTGCGTGCGACTGGCAGAAGCGGCCGTGACTGCGGTGGGGCGGGAGCCGATGCAGGCGGTGAGCAATGGCGGCCTCGACGCGAATTGGCTGAATGCCCAGGGAATTGTGACGGTGACGCTCGGTTGCGGGCAGATGAATGTGCATACGACGAGCGAGATGCTGGATTTGGCGGCATACCGGGATGCTTGTCGGATTGGGCTCAAGCTGGCGACGATTTGAGGAACGACGCAGAACGTCGGAGAAGTGCATCCCCACGCAGAGCGTGGGAACGAGGAGTGTTTTCGGTCTGGCACGATTTGGTCTTGCACGATTTAGCCCCGGCAGTTTAACAATCGCTGGTTGGCAAAACTGCTCTTCTGGGAAATCGTTGTCGAATGGAAACGACGCTGCATCGGCAATTGAAGGAGCTGTATGCCGGGCCGGAGGGCCTGGTGGAACAGCGGCTGGCTGGTTTTCGAATCGATGCGATTCGCGATGGGCAGCTCGTCGAAATTCAGCATGGCGGATTGACGGCAATTCGCGACAAGATCGCCAAACTGCTGAAACGGCACGATGTGTTGGTCGTGAAGCCGCTCGTGGCCGTCAAAACGCTGGTGCGGCTAGCGCGACAGGGCGGCAAAGAGGTTTCGCGGCGGCTGAGCCCGAAACGGCGGACGCTGATCGATGTCTTTGACGAGCTGATCTATTTCACGCAGGTGTTTCCGCATCGGCGGCTGACGGTCGAAGTGCCGCTGATCGAGGTGGAAGAGCGTCGCTATCCGGGGCACGGGCGGCGACGACGCTGGCGGCAGAACGATTTCGTCGTTGAGGATCAGCGATTGGTTGCCCTGACTGGGGTACATCGATTCGCGACCGCGGCTGATTTGCTCGCGGTGCTGCCGGAAGAGTTGGCCGAGCCGTTTCATTCGGGGCATGTGGCGGAGGCGCTGGGCGTGCGGCGGTTTTTGGCGCAGCGGATTGTGTATTGCCTGCGGAAGATGGGGGCGGCCGAGACGTGTGGGAAGGCCGGGAATGCGTGGTTGTATCGGAGGGCGGCGTAGCAAGAGTGGTGGGCCGGCGAGCAAACTCGCTTATCCCACTCTTGTCAACCAAAGGTGGGCACAGCCCACCCTACACCTGAAACACGCCGAGACGGAAGGGTTCTTCGCTGGCCTGACGCGTGGCGACTTCTAGTGATTGAATTAGTGCGTCGCGAGTGTGAGCTGGATCGAGAATCGCATCGACCCAGAGGCGGGCGGCGGCGTAGCGGATGTCGGATTGGCGCTCGTAGTCGGCGGCGACTTGTTGTCGCAGTTGTTCCAGTTCGTCCGCATCCGGCTCGCGGTGTTGCTTTTTGAAGCTGGCGATCATTACATCGAGGAGTGTGTTCGTGGCTTGGGCCGCGCCCATCACGGCGTTGCGGGCGGTGGGCCAGGCATAGATGAAGCGTGGGTCGAAGGCTTTGCCGCAGAGGGCGTAGTTGCCCGCACCGTAGGAACCGCCGGTGATGAGCGTGATTTTCGGCACGCGGCTGTTGCTCACGGCATTGACGAGCTTCGCGCCGGCTTTGATGATGCCGGCGCGTTCGCTGTCGCGGCCGACCATGAAGCCGTTGACGTCTTGGAGGAATAAGATCGGCAGCCAATCCTGATTGCAGTTCATCACGAACCGGGCGGCTTTGTCGGCCGAATCGACGTAGATCACGCTGCCGAATTGATATTCGCCGCGGCCGGATTTCACCCGCTCGTGCTGATTGGCGACGATGCCGATCGGAAAGCCGCCGAGGCGAGCGGTGCCGCAGACGAGCGTCTGGCCGAATTCGGCCTTGTATTCATCGAAACTGCCGGCGTCGAGTAGACAGTCCAAGATGGTGCGGACGTCGTGTTGCGCGCGCGGGTCGGAGCCAAGGAGGTCGTAGAGATCGGTGGTCGGCCGCGCGGGGGTAGCTGCGTCTTTGCGGACGAAGGGTGCGGGAGGATGGGAGTCGTCGGGGCGGCCGTTCTCGATCAAGCGGCGGAGGCGGGTGAGGCAGGCGTCGTCGTCCTTCTCGTGGTAGTCGATTGTGCCGCTGATCTGGGCGTGCATCGCGGCGCCGCCGAGTTCTTCATGCGAGACTTCCTGACCGATGGCGCTTTTCACTAAGGCGGGCCCGGCCAGATAGAGGCCGGAGCCTTCGGTCATGAGCAGCTTGTCGCAGAGGACCGGCAAATAGCCACCGCCGGCGACGCAATTGCCCATGATCGCGGCGTACTGAGAAATTCCGGCGGCTGAGGTGACCGCGTTGTTGCGAAAGATGCGGCCGAAATCGTCTTCGTCCGGAAATACGTCTTCTTGCAGCGGCAGAAAAATGCCGGCGGAATCGACGAGATACACCAGCGGCAGCCGATTCGCGAAGGCGATCTTTTGGGCACGTAGGACCTTCTTGGCGGTCATCGGAAAGAAAGCGCCGGCTTTCACCGTGGCATCGTTGGCGATGATCATGTGGCGGCGGCCGGCGATCGTGCCGATCGTGGTGACGACGCCAGCGGCGGGGGCACCGCCCCAGTCGGCATACATGCCGTCGGCGGCCCAGAGGCCGAGCTCTAGTTGCTGCGTGCCGCTATCGACCAGCTTTTCAATGCGCTCGCGGGCGGTCAGACGGCTTTTCTTATGCTGCCGCTCAATCGCGGCTGGCCCGCCGCCCAGGCGCAGTTTGTCTTCGTGTTGATGCAGCTCGGCGAGCAGGTCAGCCAGCGATGCAGTCGATTTAGATTCAGCCCGACTCATGGTGTTCGGTTTCAATGTTCCCGTGGAATCCGTAACACCCACAGCATAGAACATTCACTTGCCAAAGACAGTTGCTGGTGTCGCCGGCGGTGCATTCATACGGAGTTGTAGATGGCTTGCAAACGTAAGCCGCAACTTGCCGCAGGCCCTTGCGGAGCAAGGGGCCTACGTTGGAAGCTTTCGCGGCGCTCTGGCGGCGGCTAAACTCTTATGGCAAAGGCGTTTTTGTGCTCGCGAGTCTTGAGATTGATAAAATGCAATATCGCACCCTGCCAATTCGATCGCTGGTGATGGCTTTAGTCGTGCTGGTCGCTATGTCGGTTCCTGCGGTGCATGCCGCGGCCCCGCGCGTGCTGCCGGAGGGGAAGCAGCCGACGGATGCGCGATTGGCAGAGCCGAAGGATTTGAACGGCTACTTCCCGTTCCCAGTGGCTAAGACGAAGGACGAATGGCAAGAGCGGGCGAAGGCCGTGAAGCGGCGAATCGCGTTGTCGCAAGGCATCTGGCCAGAGCCGGAGAAGACGCCGCTGAACGTTGTCGTGCATGGGAAGATTGATCGTGGGGACTACACCGTCGAGAAGGTTTTTTTCGAAAGCGTGCCGGGGTTCTTCGTCACCGGCAACTTGTATCGCCCGAAGGAAACAGGGGACAGGGGACAGGGGACAGGGAACAGGGGGAAGATGCCGGGCATCTTATTTGCCCACGGTCATTGGAACGACGGACGGTTCATCGATATCGGCCGGCAGGCGGTGCGGAAGGAAATCGTGATTGGCTCGGAGCGATTCGAAGAAGGTGGGCGGAGCTTGCTGCAGTCGATGCCGGTGCAGCTCGCGCGGATGGGCTGCGTCTGCTTTCACTACGACATGATCGGCTATGCCGATAGCAAGCAGCTTTCGTTTGAACTGGCGCATCGCTTCGCCAAGCAGCGGCCGGACATGAACTCCGCGGATAGTTGGGGCCTGTTCAGCCCGCAGGCAGAGGCGAATTTGCAATCGATCATGGGCCTGCAAACCTGGAACTCCGTGCGGGCGCTCGATTTTCTGCTCGGCCTGCCGGAAATCGATTCGTCGCGGGTTGCAATTACAGGCGCCAGCGGCGGCGGAACACAAACGTTGCTGCTGGCGGGCATCGACCCGCGGGTCACGTTGTCGTTTCCCGCTGTGATGACCTCGACCGCCATGCAAGGCGGCTGCACTTGCGAAAACGCCTCGTGCCTGCGTGTCGGCACTGGGAACGTCGAATTTGCGGCACTCTTCGCACCGAAGCCGCAGGGCATGACGGCGGCCAACGACTGGACCAAGGAATTGGCAACGAAGGGCTTCCCCGATCTCAAAGAGCATTACAAGCTGCTCGGCGCCGAAAAGAATGTCATGATGGTGAACAACATTCACTTCAACCACAACTACAACTACGTCAATCGCGCGGCATTCTTCGCGTTTTTGAATAAGAATTTTAAGCTTGGGCTGGAAGAACCGGTCGTCGAGGAAGATTACCGTCGGCTGACGCGCGACGAGATGACCGTGTGGGACGAATCGCATCCCAAGCCGCCCAGCGGCGACGATTTCGAGCGCAAGCTCTGCCGGCAATTGGCTGATGCGTCGCAGAAGCAAATCGATGCACTTGTTCCCAAGGACGCGGCGGGGCTGGCAAAATGGCGGGAGACAATCGGCGGCGCGATCGAGACGATTGTCGGCGGGTATTTGCCGGAGCAGGGTGATTTTGAGATCAAAGATCACCAAGTGGTGAGCAACGTCGGCAATGCCATCCAGCTTCCCGGCCTGATTTCAATTAAATCGCGGGATGTGGAACTGCCGGCGGTGCTGTTGCAACCGAACGACTGGAAAGGGCGGGCGGCAATCTGGCTCACCGAGCAAGGTAAGGCCGGACTATTCGGCGACGACGGTGCGCCGAAGGCCGAGGTGAAGCGACTGCTCGACGCCAACATTGCCGTCTTCGGCGTTGATCTTTTCAACCAAGGCGAGTTTTTGCCGCAGGGTGAGCCGGCGGAAAAGAATCGAGTGGTCAAGAATCCGCGAGAATTCGCCGGGTACACCTACGGCTACAACTACGCCCTTCTCGCCCAGCGAGCGCACGACGTGCTGAGCATGATCGCGTTTGCGAAAAGGAATGGTCACCATAACGCGACGAGCGTCGAGCTGATTGCGCTTGATAGCACCGCTCCAGTTGCCGCCGCCGCCCTCGCCCGCTGCGATGGGATCGTCAATCGGGCCGCGATCGACACTCGCGGCTTTCGTTTTGGAAAGTTGACCGACTATCGCGACGCTAACTTCCTCCCCGGCGGCGCAAAATACGGCGACCTACCCGGTCTCTTATCGCTGGCCGCGCCGGCGAAGCTTTGGGTCGCGGGAGAGAGCGAGAAGTCGGCGCAGCTCGCCAAGCAAGTCTATGAAGCATCCGGAAACGCGGATGGGATTGCGTTTGTTTCGCCGAGTGGCGAAGAGGCGCGCCGGGCTGCGGCCGAGTGGATTATCAAAGCCCAATAGCGACTTCATGCCGGTTCGTCCGCGCGTGTCAACAATTCATTCATTCTCCCCCGCACCCGTTCTCGCAGCGACGGAATCAACTCGATCATCGCGGGCGGCAATTGCGGCAGGCCGACGCGACGCATGACATGATTCAGCCGCATCAAGAGCTTGGCATCGTCCAGATAGTCATACAAAAACCGCTCGCTGAGAAAACGCGGCAAGAGCGTGACGATGCGATCGACGGGCCGCGTGGCGAGTAGGCTGATTGCGTGTTGCGTGACCACGGCGTCGAGTTTTGCGAGGGCCGCGTAGTAATTGTCGAGACGCTTTGGCTCATCTTCGGCCAATGCCCGATCGAGGAGCAGCTCGACGATGATGTGACCGAGAAAGCTGGGCCGAAAACCTTCGTCGCCGGGGAGGACCTCGCGAATTTCGACGGCAAATTGCAGGCTCAGCTCGTTAAACGCGGTCGTGGCGTGAAACCATGCGTCGTCGGCATGATGCTGGACAATGCCCCGCGCGATCGAGGCCACGATTGGGTCCGCATCGGCCACAAATTCCACGGCCGTCCGCGAACGCACACGGGTTTTGCGGTCAATGACGTTTAGCCAATCCGGAGCGGCTGTGCCGGCCAGGACATACGGCTCGTCGGCGTAGCGCCAGCCGTGGGCGAGGTAGTTCATGGCCGGAAAACGAACCAACGGTTGAAAGTTCAACGTTCAATGTTCAAAGTTAGTCTATTCGATTTCGGATTAGACTGTTTGGTCGATTGCGCGTTGAGTTGGCTCTGCTGCCGTGCTGTCGGTGGCCGATGGAATGAGCGGTCGCTGTTTGCGGCCGCTCTGTCGAGTTCCGGTGGTCTCGATCACGCGGAGATTGAGCGGCGCGGCGGTCATGAGGAACGGCTAAACTGTAGGACCGGCTTAATTTAGGACTATGCGAATCGCGGTGATTTTTCGTGCGGCGGCGAGTTTTTTCGCGCTCGGCGGGCTGATGGTCGCCGTGTTGCTGTGCGTTGGGGCAGAGCCAAACCGCCTGCCGCGTCCGCAGCCACAAGACATGGTGGGAACGCCGTCTTGCACTGCAGTGAGTTGCCATGGCGGAGGCGGCCCAAGGTATTGGTCCGGAAGTTCCAAAGGAGCGGAGTATGTCCATTGGCTCGGCAGCGGCGGAACTTTTAGCGAGGGGCGAAGACCCTATGATCCGAGGGCTCGGCTAATTAAATCTGACGGCGATCCACATGCCTTGGCGGCTCAGCGGATGCAAGAGCCGCGATTTCAGGAAGTCTTGCAGCGGGCCAGCGGTCGGACGGACGGATCAATCGATTCGGCAATGTTCGAGCGGTGTGTGAAATGTCATGATCCGGGGTTTGAAGCGCGGAATACGGAGCGCGGAATGCGGAATGCGGATGGACCTGAAGAAATACCCGCGCCTGTTGAACGAAACGACGTTGGCCCATCGCTCGGATTTTCAGAACCCTTTCGCGCTGCGGTCGCTCAAGGCATCGGCTGCGAGACCTGCCACGGCGGTGCGCGGCAGTGGCTGACGTTGCACTATCAGTCCGGCGTGAGTCGCGGCGAATTGTTGCAGCTTGGAATGGTTGATACCAAGGACCTGCTCGTGCGGGCCAAGCTCTGCGCGAGCTGTCATATTGGTTCAGCCGATCAAGACATGAATCACGACATGATCGCGGCCGGCCATCCGCCGTTGCGATTTGAGCAAGCGTCGTACGAAGCTTTGCTCGGCCGCAAGCATTGGGACGATACGCCAGCTCGCGCGGCGAACCCAAACTATGAGGTTCAGCTTTGGGCCGCGGGTCGCCGCGCCGCCGCCTTTGCGGCGCTCGACCTCCTCGAAGCTCGGAGTAAGGGGACAGGAGACGGGGGACAGGGGACAGGAAGCTGTCGAGAGAAACCTTGGCCCGCATTCGCCGAATCGAATTGCCTCGCCTGTCATCAGCCGTTGCGCCGCAACTTAGCTGAGACCGCGCCACAATTCACCGTAGAAAGGCACCTCCGCGCCCCGGCCTGGCAAACCTGGAATACCGCGTTGGTTGAAGCCACATTCCTGCCGCGATCGACAACTGCCGCCGAATTGCCGCCCCCCGACGGCTCGTGGCCCACTGCGATTCAGAAATTGCGCTTGGTGATGGAGCAAACGGCCGAACCTGACCGCCAGCAAGTCGCCAGGATGGTCTCTGTTGCCAAAAGGGCGTTCGTCGGGCAGACCGCTGACGATCTTTCCGTCCTCACGGCTTCTTCCCTGCTCGAAAAAATCGGCGACCTCGATCGCGATGTGACCTGGGACGAAATGTGCCAATACTTAGCCGCCCTCGCTGCCGCGCGGCGGGCGCTCGGAGATCAAGGCAAGCTGGGTGCCGCCGATGGAGGGGGTCGGGAGTCGATTGCGGTTGACGTTGTCCATGATGGACGACGATTGCCGCAATCGACTCCCGACCCCTTGCTGTCCCAAATCCAGCAGCGAATCGACCGCGTCGCGGCTGGTTTGCGTTTCGTAGCGCCGAATCGCGAATGGCCCGTTCTCTATTCGGGCGACTCCTCGTTTTCGACAGCAGAAGTATTGCGGGACCTGGCTCAAATCAGGCAAGATTTGCTCTCGGAGGCCCGCCGATGAGTCGAAACTTAAATGAACCCGCGTCCCTATTTACACTAACCCGAAGCGTAAGCGAGGGGAAATCAAAGTCCCTCGCTTACGCTTCGGGTTGGTATGCCCTGATCGCCTGGATTGTTGCCAGCGCTTTGGCGGCCACGGCGGTCGCTCAATACGTCGAAACCAACCGCGGCTGCATCTCCTGCCACGAATCGCCGATGTCGCGAAGCGATTTTTGCGATTCGGTGCCGGCGAGCGTGTGGCGGCAGGATGATAAACACCGCCGCGCGTTCGAACTGCTCCACGAGTCGAATTCGCCCGATACGACGGCGAGAGACAAGAAGCAGGCGCTCGTGCGGCAGATTTTGGGCTTCGACCTCCGCGAGGCGTTCGTCGATGATCGCTATTCACAACTGATCGAGCCTACCAGCGAAGAGGCCAAGAGCCGCGTGGCCACGGTCAAGGCTTGCCTCCGTTGCCATGGCACGTGGCCCAAGGAAGCGGACGAGCAATTTGCAAGCTCGCCGCCGGTCTCGCTGGACCTTGGCGTCTCGTGCCAGGCCTGCCACGGCCCTGGCGAGCGCTGGCTCGCGGTGCATTTTTCGGAGAGCTGGCGACGCGTCACGCCGGACGCCAAGGCGGCGCTCGGCTGCACCGATTGCCGCTCGCCAGTCGCCAAAGCCCAGATGTGCGCCAGTTGCCACGTCGGCAACTTGGCGGAAGGCAAATTCGTGAAGCACGAGTGGTATGCCGCTGGCCATCCGCCGCTGCCAAGCTTCGAATTGGCCAGCTTCGAGGCCCAAATGCCGCGGCACTGGCAGTCGCTTCGCGAAAAAGGTCCGTTCAGATATCGCGACGCCCCGTCGACCGGCGAGGAACCGCTGGCACTCGACCAGCGTCTCGCGCTCGAGCGTGCCGGCGTGCCGGCGAACGCCATCAAGGGAAGTTATCTCGAAGCCAATTTTGCTGACGCGATCGCCAAAGGTCTGCAACCGGCCGCGGATCTGGCCGGCGCGAAGGACGCGGTCGTGGGCGGCGCGGTGGCGTTCTCAATCTATATTCGGTCGCTTGCCGAATATGCGTCCCACGTGGGCGAGGGCGACAACAAGGCGACTTGGCCCGAGTTGGCATTATACGACTGTTCCGCCTGCCACCACGAACTGCGCAGCGGCCTGGGTGCGAACACAAGGCCCAAACGAAATCACATACCCGGCCGCCCGCCGCTAGCAACCTGGCCCCAAGTGCTGACCCGCCTCGCTGCCGCACAGACCGACGGCTATCGGGCCGAAAATGCGACGAGCCGTTGGTCAAGGATTCGCGATCTGGCTACCAAACTCGATAAGGCCGCCACCGGTCGGCCGTTCGGCGAGGCGGTTGCAATCGCCTCGGCGGCTAGTGACCTGGCGACAGCGCTTGAACAACTGGCTATCGATGCGTCGAACATGCGCTTCGATGAACAGGCGGCGCGGGCCGCGTTGCAATTCCTTACTAACCCGCGAAACTACGAGTCCGCCGATTTCTACTCCGCCCGGCAGGCCGCCTGGGCCATCACCGCGATCGCCGGCGACTTGCAGGCCGGCGGTGGGTCGATGTTGTTCGCACAAAACACCGACGATCCGCTGGCGTTACGATTACCCAGTGGACCCAATCGCGGTGTCATGGACAATCTCCGCCGCTGGTTACCGGCAGCCGGGAAATATGACCCGGTCTGGTTTCAGCAGCAGCTGAAATCGGCGGCTAATCAATGACGACGGGATCGTAGCCTGTGCCGTCGATGAAAATGGGCGCGTCGTGCGCGCCGGCAGTCGGTGACGAATTCTTGGTGCCGGTACCGACGGGGCGGCGGTCGAGAGCGCCTTTGAGGCCGAGCTGACGCGGGTCGCGGGCGATCTTGTCGCTGAAGACGCGGACGTCGTCGAGAATGGGCTTCATGCGAGCCGTGAGATCTTCGGCGTTGCTAAGCGTGCGCTCGAGCTTGAGATAGAGGGCCGGGTCGTTAAGCAGCCGGCCGAGCGAGCCCTCGCGGCTGTTGAGATTGTCGGTGAATGTGACGAGTTGCTCGAGCAATTGATTGATGTTCGCCAGACTGCCATCGAGATTATCGACGAGCTGCGGCCCGCGCTCGCCAAGCGGCTTGGTGAAGTTGGATAGGTTTTCGAGGTTCAGCGCGGCGCGGTCACTGGCCAGCTTCATGCTGTCAAAGGCCCCGTTGGCCTTTGCCATCGCCAGATTGGCGTCACGCACCAGGTTTGGAAATTGCTTCAGCGCATCGATCATATCTTGCCGCGTTTGCTGATCGCCGACGAGGCTGTTGATGTTCGTCATGGCAGTCGTGAACTGATCTAGAGCCCGCTCGGTCTTCTGGGCGATCCGCGGGAGCTGATCCCGATTGTTGGAGACGATGTTGTTCAGATGGCGGGCGGCATCTGCGACCTCGCTGCCGGCGTCGCGGACCGCGAGCATGGCGGCCTGGAGCGACGGCTCGATGTTCGAAAACGCGGTGAGCGGATCGGCCATCACGCGGCCGTTGATGATTTCGGTGCCTTTTTCGATTGGTTTCGCGGCCGGCGGAATCGCGTCCGGCGGCACGAATTCCAAGACGGAGTCGCCGAGGACGGAGGCGCTGGTGATGTAGCACGTGTCGCAGTCGAGAATCGTCCGGTTGGTGTCGATCTCTGCGGTGACGCGGGCGCCGGTCGGCTGCAGCAGATCAATCGACGTCACGCGGCCGATTTGCACGCCGCTCATGCGGACCGGTGAGCCTTGCGTGATGCCCGGGGCCCGAGGAAAGCGAACGTAAATCGTGTACGTCCCGCCGCCCGGCAGCGGCAGGTCGCCGAACCGCGCCACCAAGAACGCGGTGATCAGCGCTGCGGCCAAAACCACAACACCGACTCGGAGGCGAAGTACGCGATCGTCCATAGTTCCAGAAATCAGAGATCAGAAATCAGAGATCAGAATGAGTGACAGCGTGGATTAGCTGACTTCTGACTTCTGACCTCTTGCGATCCGAGGTCCTTTCGTGATTCTCGTAACTCATTCAGCCGTTCGCCGGCTTCGCCGTGTACAAACTGCGAAACGCGGCGGTCGGTGGTTTTGTCGAGGTCGCTGGGCGGACCGTCGTAAATGATTTGGGATTCGCTCGGGCCAAGTCGGCTGAGCGGATAGAGCATGACGACGCGATCGGAGACCTTGCGGGCGGTGCGCATGTCGTGGGTAACGACAATACTGGTGACCAGGTGCGTCCGACGGGTGCTCAGGATCAGTTCATTGATCACATCACTCATGATCGGGTCGAGACCCGTCGTCGGCTCGTCGTACAGCAGCAGTTCCGGATTCATCGCAAGGGCGCGAGCCAGGCCGGCCCGCTTGCGCATGCCGCCGGAGAGTTCCGCCGGCTTTTTGAAAACAACGCCGGGCGGCAGACCGACTTCTGCCAGCCGGGCGAGCACAATTTCCTGCACTTTTTGTTCGCTCAGCATCTGATGCTGTCGCAGCGGAAACGCCACGTTTTGGCCGATCGTCATGCTGTCGAAGAGCGCTGCGTTTTGGAAGAGGAAGCCGAAGCGGATTCGCTGCTGCACCATCTCGCGGCCTTGTAGTTCGGCCAGTTTGTGGCCGTCGAAAATCACTTCACCTTTGGTCGGTTGGATTAGCGCGATCAGCGTTTTCAGCAGCACCGTTTTGCCGCATCCGCTTTCGCCGATGACCGCCACCGTTTGGCCGCGCGGAACGCGGAGGTTGATATCGCGCAGGACGTGTTGGCGGCCGAAGGTGACACTGAGATGGCGAACGTCCAGGAGCGGCGGATCGTTCAAGTCCGGACGGTGGTCTTTCGCTTCGGTTTTGCCGGGCGTTGAGGCGGACCAGGAGATGTCGATTTTCCGCGCCATGCTCAATCCATTTAGCCGGGACCAAACTTGGTCCCGGACTTTTGGCGGTGCAGCGTCTTTCTAAGCTTCTCCGGGAGCAGGTTTGCTCCCGGCTGAGGGGATTATGTGATCAAAACAGTTTCGACCCCGAGGGATACATGTGGTAATAGATGGAATACATCAATTTGCCGAGAGATAGGTCGATAGCGAGGATCAGAACGAAGGACCACACGAACGCGCTGGTGGCTGCCCGGCCGACGCCTTCCGCGCCGGGCGTGCAATGAAAGCCGCGATAACAGCTCACCAGGGCAATCGCACCGCCGAAAAACACGCTTTTGAAGATGCCGCTGAAGAGATCGAAGAGCTGGACGAACTGTTCCGAGTTCTTCCAGTAATGGTGCTCGTCGATATTCAGGATGTGGATGCTATATAAATAGCCGCCGACCACGCCCATGAAGTCAGCCATGATCGTCAGCGTGGGGATCATGAAGATGCTGGCCAATACGCGGGGCACGACGAGGTAGTGAATCGGATTGGTGCCCATGCTCTCCAAGGCGTCGATTTGCTCGGTGACGCGCATCGTGCCGAGCTCCGCGGCCATGGCGCAGCCGACGCGGCCGGCGAGCATCGTCGCCGCGAGCACGGGCCCCAGCTCACGAACCAGCGTCATATTGATGACCGCCCCCAGACGAGTTTCCAGACCAAGGTCGCGGAACGTAAAATAGCTTTGCACCGCAAGCACCATGCCGATGAACGTGCCCGTGAGGGCGATGACAGGCAGGCTGAGCACGCCGACCTGGTAAAAATTCGGAATGATCGTCTCGCGCCGCGGCAGCCGGCCAAGGAGCCAGTAGCCAACGCGGAGTGTGAATAACGTCAGATCGCCGACAGCCGCGACGCAGTCGATCACTGCCGCGCCCCAATCGGCGATCGCGTCGAGAATCGCTCCGACGAAAGTCGGCGGCGACTGGGGCTGGGAAATGGTGGTGTCGGTGGACATTGTTTGTGAGTTAGCGATTGACGGCGGAAAACACTGTTGGGCAAGCCAGCAGTGGCACCCCGCACATTTGCTGTCGCGCAGGCGCATGCTGGGGCCGGAGCGCGCGGTCCGCCGGTGCCTATTTTCGACTGATAAACTGTGACGGTTGAATAAACTTTGACGATCCTTGGCAAAATGGCAGTTGAAGCACCGCAAATCGCCGCCGAGCTGAAAAAGCTCGACGCTGCTAGCCCCCTTTATGCCAGCAAGACAGTCGAATTGTTGCTGGCAGCTGCCCAGTCGGCCGGCGCGAGCGACATCCACTTGCAGCCGACGGCCGCGGGGCTGGCGATTCGCTGGCGGTTGGATGGCGTTCTGCAAGCAGTGGGCGAAATTGCCCGCGGGAGCGCGTCGGATGTGGTGTCGCGATTGAAAGTGCTCGCCGAGTTGCCAACGTATCGCAGCGATGTGCCGCAAGAGGGGCGAATTCGGCTGGAGGGGGAGAGGGGGAGAGAGGGAGAGAGGGAGAAGGTCGATGGCGCCGTGGAGATGCGGGTTAGTACGTTTCCGACGCTGCATGGAGAGCGGGCGGTGGTGCGGCTGTTTGCGGCGGCGGATTCGTTTTCGTTTGTGAACGAATTGGGACTGCCGGCGGAAGTGGAGGAGACTCTGACACGATCACTTGTCGAAACCAGCGGGGCGATTTTGCTGACCGGTCCGGCCGGCAGCGGTAAGACGACGACGGCTTATGCCTGCCTGCGCCAAATCGGGCGGCAGTCGGGCCACTCGCGCAATCTTGTGACGCTGGAAGATCCGATCGAAATGGCACTGGCCGGCGCGAGCCAATCGCAGGTCCAGCCGGCAGCGGGCTTTACACTTGCCACCGGTCTGCGGTCATTGATGCGGCAAGATCCGGAAGTCGTTTTGGTCGGCGAAGTGCGCGATCGGGAAACCGCCGAGACTGTTTTTCAGGCGGCGCTGACGGGGCATTTGGTGATCAGCACGTTTCATGCGGGCAGCGCGGCGGGGGCGCTCAGTCGGTTGCTGGACATGGGGATCGAGCCGTATCTGCTCACCAGCGGGCTCAGGAGCGTGGTACATCAGCGGTTGGTAAGGCGGCTGTGCGACTGCGCTCAATCGAGTAGCAATGCTGATTTTCTCGGCTTGCGAGTATCGGCAGCAAAAAAGGCCGTTGGTTGCGACCGCTGCCGGAGCACCGGCTATTTGGGCCGACTCGTTTTGGCGGAACTGTTGCCGCCGCTCGCGGGCGACCTGCGGCTGGCTGTGCTGGAGCGGCGCGATACGGCCGAACTGGCTCGCGTCGCAGTCGCGACCGGAATGACCACGGTGTTTCGACGGGCATGCGCGGCGGTGGAAGCTGGCAAAACCGATCCAGCGGAAGTGCGGCGAGTTCTGGGCTTTATGGATGAAACGACCGCGACCAGCTGATAGAATAGGGGCTTCTAAGCGGAACAGTTCTTTGCGGTTTGGCAAAAAAGCCAAACAAAATGGAGGCGCTCGCGCCTCAACTCAAAGCAGGCGTGTTGTCTCGTTCGCCCCCAATAGCCGGAAGCAAACTTGCTCCCGGTGTGACGCCAGTAGTCGATTTTCGTTCAAGAGTTCCGGGACCAGGTTTGGTTCCGGCTATTTGAAGATGAGTGTAGTCCCCGCCACCTTAAGCGTCCGCCCGCTGTCGCTCGATCAGCTCGCGGCGCTCAGCGAGGAGATCGCGGCGCTGGCGCGGGCCGGTGTGCCGCTTGATAGCGGTTTGACGGAGCTCGGCCGCGACATTCCGGGCCGGCTGGGCCAAGTGGCACAATCAATGGGCGAGCGGTTAACCCAGGGACAAGCGGTCGAGCAAGTTGTGGCCGATCTTGGGTCGGTGCTGCCGCCCGCCTATCGCTCGGTGCTCGTCGCCGGCGTGCGTGCAGGCCGGCTGCCCGTGGCTCTGCAAGATATTTCCCAAACCGCGCGGCGCATTTCGCAGCTCCGCAGCATGATTTACCTGTCGCTGCTCTATCCGCTGATGGTGCTGATCGTTACGTGGGTGCTGAGTGTGTTCGTGCTAGTAGTGATCGGGCCCGTGCTCGCGCGAACGATGGTCGAATTCGACGTGGCGGGCCCCTGGGCGGTCAACTTCTATGATGCCGCCGCCCGCCATGCGGTTTGGATTGGGCCGCTGCTGCCGATCTTGTTTGCGGTCTGGCTTTTAACGGCGTGGACTCGCGCCGGGCGAATTGCGCGCGGGGCGGAATTGCACCCGCTGCTCAGCTTCGGGGCCGTCGGAACGCTCGCCCGGCTGCAGCGAGCCAGCCGCCTGGGGACATTGTCGGATTTGCTCGCACTCCTGATCGGAAATTCCGTGCCGTTGGCTGAAGCCGTGGAATTGGCGTCATCCGCCATCGGTTCTAATGCGATCGCTACAGGAGGCCATGAGCTGGCGCAGCGGCTCGCCCGCGGTGAGACCGTTCAGCACGCTCCGGCCGGTTTTCCACCGCTGTTGGCTTGGACAATCACCGGCGCGCGTTCGCAGCCCCAATTGGTGCGATCGCTGCGGCGTGCGGCAGAAGTCTATCGCGATGAAGCGGCGCGGCGCAGCCAATGGCTGATGGTCTATGTGCCGCTGGTGGCGACGATTGGGATTTGCGGTGGGCTCGTCTTTGCCTATGCGGCGCTGACCTTGGGTCCATGGCTAGCTTTGCTGTATCGGATTTCACTGCCGTATTAATTGCATGACAGAAGAATCCTCCATCGCTGACGAAGCCGCAATCGACGCGACCGTCGTCGAAGACGTGATGGTCCGCGCTGCCAACCTGGCGACGGCCGAAATGCCCTTGCCGGCGGGATTACGAGCGGCGGCCCAAGAATCAGACTCGCCTCGCCTCGCGGCGGCCCTGCGATCGCTGGCCAGCCAGATGGAGCGCGGCAAAACGCTGGATGAGTGCCTCGCCGGCGCTCGCAAATTGCCGCCATATATGGCCGGACTGATCCGCGCCGCGCAGCGCACCGGCGACATGGGGCTGACGCTCGCCACGTGGACGGAAAATCGTCGCTCCGGACGGCAATACTGGCGCTCCGCAATCGCATCGCTGGCGTATCCGGCGCTTTCGCTCGGAGTGGCTCTCGCCGTCTTTTTCCTGTTCGCCAACGTGGTCATGCCGACGTTTCGCAAAATGTTCGGCGAATTTGGCCTGAGGCTGCCAGCGGCAACCACGTACTTATTCCGGGCGACCGATTTTCTAATGATGTTTTTGCCGCTGCTAGGCCTGCTCATTCTCGTGATTGCCGTGACAACACGAATTGTCGGCGGCCGCGCCGGCTGGTCGTGGCTTGTCAGCAACGTGCCGCTGCTCGGCAATGTGTGGTATTGGAGCGGCGTTTCGGAGATGCTCCGCGGCTTGGGCTTGCTCGTGCAATATCATGTGCCCCTACCTGAGGCGCTGCGGCTCACGGCCGGCGGCTTGAGCGATGCCTACGTCGCCGAGCAGTGCCGCAATCTGGCCAGCGGCGTCGAGGGGGGTGGCTCGCTGACTATGTCGCTGGTTCGATTGCGAACGCTGCCGTTGTCAATTGTGCCGTTGGTGCGGTGGGGCGAGCAGCACAACGCGCTGGACGAGGCATTGCGCTCGGCGGCCGAATTGATGGAGGGCCGCTTGCGGTCGCGGACGCATGTGCTCGCTCAGATTGTTCCGCCGCTTGTTTTTATTGCCGTCGGACTTTCACTCGCGTCCGCGGTGATCGCCCTGTTTTTGCCGCTTATTAGTTTGATCCAAGGTTTGTCATAGCAGGTGTGGCTTGGAATCGCTGGGAGTCATCGCGCTGACGGTTTTTTTCATACCGGCGATCGCGCTGCGCGTGGCGGTTCGTGTTTTGTATGGACGGCAGCCACTGGCGGCGACGGACTTTATGCATTCGCTGCTGTCGCTGGCCAGCACGATTATGTTTGTGCTCGCCGCGGTCGGAGCGACAGCCGGCGTGTGGGTCGTTGTCGTGCCGCTGCCGATTGCCGCCGTCATGGTTGGCCTGATGGTGCTCAATCGCAATCGCCAAGGCGAGCATCGGGCCCTCATTGGCTCGTTGGCGACCGCCGCACAGCACGGAATTCCGCTGCCCGAATGTGCCCGGGCTTACGCCGACGAGACGATGGGCGACACGGGTGTGCGAGCGATGGCACTGGCCGAAGCGATCGAGCGCGGGCAGCCGATGACAACCGCGGTCAAAACGGCCCGCCTGTGGATGGGCACGGCGACGAAGCTGGCCGTGCGACTTGGTGAGCGACTGGGGCTCCTCGGCCCGGCGATGAAGCAGCAGATCGACGATTCGCAAAACGTCGATGTGGCCATTCGAGCGGCCGTAGGCGATTTTTTCTATCTCGGCAACGTGCTGCTGGTGCTGTATGTCATCAACGGCTTCGTGATGATCAAGATCGTGCCCGTGTTTCAGAGAATGTTCGAAGAATTTGGGTTGAAGCTGCCGGCGCTTACGCAATTGGTGATCGACGTATCGCGGTGGTATGTGCAACGCGGCTGGTATCTAACCGCGCCGTTCGCGATCCTGTTTCCTTGGATGTTTGTCGTTGGATTTTTGTACTATGTCGGCTGGATGCCGCGTGATTTCCCGCTTGTTTGGCGCGTATTCCGGCGGTTCGACGGAGCGTTGGTATTGCGGGGGCTGGCGCTGGCCGTGCGGCGCGGTTTGCCGCTGCCGGAGGCGATGCGGATCATTGGCGAAGTTTATCCGATTCGGAATATCGGCGTTCGGCTGGAAGCTGCGGCAAGTCAAGTTGCGGCGGGAATGGATTGGCTGGCGAGCTTGCGGCAGGCGAAGCTGATCAGCCGGACGGATGCGGCGCTCTTGGCGGCGGCGGTGCGCGTCGGCAATCTCGATTGGGCCTTGGAAGAGATCGCCGAGAGCGCGATGCGGCGGCAGATCTATTGGCTGCAATCGATTTTACAGGTGCTGTTTCCGATCACGCTCGTAGGCATGGGCGGCGTCGTGTGCTTTTTCGTCGTTGGGCTGTTTTTGCCGCTGATTTCGTTGATTCAAGGGTTGTCGTGATGCATAGGTGCGATCGTTTAACGCATAGCCGAAGGCGTAGGCGCATTTCAGCGCCGATACGTGGTCGCCTGCGGCTCCCCGTTAAACGATGGCCGCGAAAGCAAAGGTTGCGGCGGGGATTATCGCTGTTTGAGCTAATCGTGGCGCTGCTTGTCCTGATAACGGCGATGACGACAATCGTCCAGCTTTTGGGCGTCGCGGCCAGCCAGCGGCGGACGATCGAGCAGCGGCGTTCAGCGCTTTCGGAGGTTACGAATCAGGCCGAGCGGATTGCACTGCTGCCATGGGAAGCGGTTTCGGCGGGAGATTTGAAGTCGTGGGAATTCTCGGATGAATCCAAGAGGGTTCTGCCGCATGGAATGGCGACGATGGAAGTCGAAGACGAAGACGAACCGGTGCGCGGACGGCGGATCCGGCTCATCGTGCGATCGCCGAACGCCGCGGGACAAGTTGTCGATCTGGCTGATCTGACCGTCTGGAAATTCGCGCCGGGAGGTGAGCTATGAGCCACTCGCGGCGGACTTGCTCTCGGCGGACCTATTCTCGGCAACACGGCAAATCGCTCATCGAAGCGCTGGTCATCATCTCGATAATGTCGATCATCATCGGCTTAGCGGCGACCAGCCTCGGCTCCCTGTTTAAGTTGCGCTACGTGATGGTCCGCGACGCCGAGCAGGCCGCGTCGCTCGATCGGCTCGCCATGCGGCTGCGGCTCGATGCGCATGAGGCGATTTCAGCGTCCGCCGAAAATGGCTATTTGCTGAGCTTTGCCGATGGCCGCTCGATTCAGTATTCATTCGCCGTCCCACGGATCGTGCGTGAAGTCCGGCGGGACGACACGCTCATACACCGCGATACGTTTTCCCTGCCGCCGCATGCACTGGCGACATTCGACGAGGAGTCGATTAGTCGCGGGCTCCTGCGGGTCCTTATTAAGCCGGAACAAACGAAGCTGCCGCCGCGGGAGTTGCCGCGGACCGCGGTGATTGAGGCCGCGTTTGGCATTCATGGCGATTTGGCGAGGAAGGGAGGCCAGCCATGAAACCACATCAGCGATTCCTTAAGAGCCGATCTGAAAATGGGAGGGCGAGGCTCCTGCCGAGCCTAGAACTCTGGAAAAAATCAGGCTCAGCGGGAGCTTCGCCCTCCCAAGTACGCAAAAAACGCGGAAGCGGCCTAGTCGTGGCGCTCGTGACGCTGCTCGTCGTCACTTCCATCATGGGCAGCATCATGCATGCCCTGCTAATGGAATTGAGGCAAACGCGGCAAACGGCGATTCAAGTCCAGGCCCAGTGGCTGGCCGACGCCGCGGTCGAGCGAGCGGCAGCTCGGTTATCAGCGGATCCGAAATATGCCGGCGAGAGCTGGAAAATTGACTTGCCAAGCTCAAGCAGCGCGGCCGAATCGCACGGCAGCGTTGAAATCAAGATCGAGCGCGGCGACAGTGAAAAAAGCATGCGGATTGTCGTGCATGCCAACTACCCGGACGATTCGCGGCGGCGCGTCAGCGCCCAGCGAGCCGTTTCCGTCCCGATCCCCCAGAAAAATTCCCCGGCGAGTGACTCGCGCAAGGAGACCAACGAATGAGACGGCGATTTTCTCTCGGCTTTACGCTCGTCGAGCTCTTGGTGGTGATTGCCATCATCGGGGTGCTCGTCGCACTCCTCTTGCCGGCCGTGCAGTCGGCTCGCGAAGCGGCGCGGCGGGCCAGTTGCGCGAACAATCTCACGCAGATCGGCCTGGCCCTGCACAATTATGAAATGGCCCTCGGCGCCTATCCGCCTGGTACGACCGACAAAAGTGGTCCAATTATGAATACGACCACCGGCTACCACCACAACTGGGTCGAGCACCTTCTGCCGTACATGGAGGAGCAGAACACCTACAACGCGATCGACCGTTCCGTGAGCATTTATGATCCGAAGAACGCCGCGGCCGTGGCCAACATGCCGCGGTGGATGATGTGCCCATCCAATGGCCTGGGCCGCGACTTTGCCTGTTATGCCGCCTGCCATCACGACAAGGAAAAATCGATCGACGCCCACGACAACGGCGTGTTCTTCCTAAACAGCGGCGTCCGCTACGACGACATCACCGACGGCTCATCGCACACGCTGTTCGTCTCTGAAAAACTGCCGGACGCGTGGGATCTGAACTGGCTGAGCGGCACGCGGGCGACGCTGCGGAACACGGGCGTGCCGATCGATTGGCTGACGTATCAAAACGGCTTGCCCAAGCCGGGCGGGGCCACGCCGCCGCCGCCACTAACGAGTATTCCAGCGTTTAGCGACAACGACGGCGAAGACGCGTCCGCCGGACAAGCAGCCGACACCGCCGCGCCAGCAGCACCTGCTGCGCCAGACAGCAATGCGCCGCCGGGCACAATCGATGAGAATGCCGCGGCTCCGCCGGCGCCAACTCCTCCGCCGGCACCACCGCGGCTGCCGGCGCTGCCCGGAAATCCGGCGTTCGTCGGTGGATTCGCCAGCCAGCATCCGAACGTCGCGCTGGCCCTCATGGGCGACGGGTCCGTGCGGGCCGTGACCCGGAATATCGCGCGGGCCGTTTTGCAAGGCCTGGCCAACCGCAGCGACGGCAAATTGGCTCCCAATGACTTTTGATTCTCCCAGCGAATCATCACGCGAAGCAATGATGGCCATGATATGAATTCAACTCGCCGAGGTTATCCGCTGGGCGCACTGTTCGTGCTGGTCACGTTTTGCGCCGTGCTGCTCGCGGGAATTTCACCGCTAATGAAGAATCTTGACCAAGGCATGACTTCGCCGGGACAGCTGCTTGGATATCTGAGCGCGGGGGCCTTGGGGGGAATGCTTTTGGGAATGATATTGGGGCTGTTTCAGTTTCGCATCGGCCGCGGAGTCATTACGGGCGGCGGCGTAGGGTGCGTCATCGGCCTTGTCGCGGGAGCGCTCGCCTTGCTAACAAACGGGCAAATTCTCACGGCCGCGACAGCGATGACGGCGAGCTCCGGCCTCATCGTGGCCGTCGCCGTAATGATGAGACGCAGCGGATAAAGAGATTTATTTTGCCTTCCGCGATACCCGCTGCGTCAGCGCATTCACAATGGACTGAAACTCCTGCCGGAGATCATTGAACTTCGCGACCGATTTTTCGCCGGGGCCTTTGACATAGCCCATGACGAGCTCTTCGCCGGCCAGAAACTCACTGCCTATGTCGGCGACTTCACTGGCGATCTCGATCGGAATGTTCGTCACGCCATTGGCATCGGCATGTAGCAGGTCGCCTTGATTGACCACTAAACCGCCGACACGGACCGGCAATCCCAAGTGCAGCATGTGGCAATAACCGTGCGAGCAAATCGTTGAACCGGTGAAGACCGGGTATTTGATTGCTCGCACCTGTTCTAAGTCGCGACCCGCGCCATTCGTCACCAAGCCTACCGAGCCGAAGCCTTTATACGTCGAGCACATTACCTCGCCGAACACGGCTGCAGCCGGCGGATCGTCCAAATCCTGAAACACGACCATCGGCGGACCTGGCAGCTTGGCGAATTGCTCGAGCTGAGCGCCAATGTTGCCATACGCGTCGCCGCCCGCGGGCGGAGCATCGCTGCGGAACGAAGCCGTGCAGGCAAAGCCGACAATCGGCGGCATCTCCGGAAAATTGCACTTGATGCGGCCGTCCATATAGCCGCGATTGCGCGGGCGGACATCGAACAGCTCGATGAAGTTGCAGATGGAGGGTGAGTCAAACTTGGTCAGCTTGGCAAGCGTTTCTTTGGTGATGGTCATTGTTGATTTTGGGTTGAACGTCGTTTGAAAAAGCTTTTATGGCCGGCTGGAAGCCCGCCCCACGATTCAGCCAAGGGCACTTTTCAGGCGGGCAATCTCGGCGGCGTCTTTGTCGCCGCGGCCGGAAAGACAGATGAGGATGTGCTGGTCTTTTTTCATCTGGCGGGCCTGCTCCATCGCCCGAAAAACGGCGTGCGAGCTTTCGAGGGCCGGCAGAATTCCTTCGTGTTTCGCCAGAGCGTCGAAGCCGGTGAGCGCGTCGCGATCTTCGCAGTAGGTATAGGTGACGCGGCCAATGTCCTTCCAGTAGCTGTGTTCGGGGCCGACGCCCGGATAATCGAGGCCGGCGGAGATGGAATGCACGTCGCAGGTTTGGCCGTCGTCGTCCTGCATTACGTAGCTATAGCTGCCGTGCAAGACACCGGGCGTGCCATAGGAAAGCGGCGAAGCATGATCGCCCGGCTTCGGCCCGCGGCCGCCGGCTTCGACGCCCAGCAGCTTCACTGAAGTATCGCCGATGAATGGATAAAACATTCCCGCCGCATTGCTGCCGCCGCCGACACAGGCGATGACGAGGTCGGGCAGCCGGCCGATTTGCTGCAACGACTGCTCACGGGCTTCGCGGCCAATGACCGCTTGAAAATCGCGCACAATCCGCGGGAACGGATGCGGGCCGATCACGGAGCCGATAATGTAGTGGGTCGTCTCGACGCTCGACATCCAATCGCGGAGGGCCTCGTTGACGGCGTCGCGGAGCGTCTTCGAGCCACTGCTGACCGGCCGAACCTCCGCGCCGAGCAGCTTCATGCTGTTTACGTTCGGGGCCTGGCGGCGGATGTCTTCTTCGCCCATGTAAATGACGCAGTCGAGGCCGAAATGGGCGCAGGCTGTCGCGGTGGCGACGCCATGCTGCCCCGCGCCGGTCTCAGCGATCACCCGCTGCTTGCCCATGCGCAGCGTGAGCAGCGCCTGGCCAATCGTGTTATTGATTTTGTGAGCGCCCGTATGGTTCAAGTCTTCTCGTTTGAGCCAAATCTGAGCGCCGCCGCACGATTCGGTCAGCCGCTTGGCAAAATAGAGCGGCGAAGGGCGTCCGACGTAGTTTTTCAAAAGATCATCGAGCTCGGCCCGAAACTTCTGATCTTGCCGGGCTTTTTCGTACTCAATGGCCAGCTCTTCGAGGGCGCGGGTGAGCGTTTCGGGCACGTAACGGCCGCCAAAAGCGCCAAAGCGGCCGGCGGAATCGGGAAGGGCGGTCGAGGTTGCTGTGGAAGCGGGCATGCGTCGATTCTCAGGCGGCCCAGAAGAAGGGTCAAGGCGTGGCAGCCCTATGCTAAATTAAGCACCGTTGACCATATCGCTGGTGAAGGTATTGAGATTACCGATGAACGCCAAATTGCTTCGCCTGGCGATGTGGTCCGGCCCGCGCAACATCTCGACGGCGATGATGCGCTCGTTCGGCAATCGTGACGACTGCGCCGTCGTCGATGAGCCGCTGTATGCATCTTATCTCGCCGCCACCGGCAAGCCGCACCCCGGTGCGGCGGAGATCATCGCGTCCGGCGAGACCGATTGGCGAAAGGTGGTGCATTCGTTGACGAATAACATGCCACCGAATGTGGCTTTGTGCTACCAAAAACAGATGACCCACCACGTGCTGCCCGAAATGTCCCGCAACTGGCTGGCAAGCCTCACCAACTGCTTTCTGATCCGCCATTCCCGCGAAGTCCTCGCCTCCTATGCCAAAATCATCGAGACTCCCACGCTCGCAGACACCGGCTTTCCGCAGCAAGCCGAAATCTTCGACTACGTCCGCACGACGACCGGCCAAATGCCGCCGGTCCTCGAAGCCGCCGACGTCCTGAAAAATCCGCGCCGTCTTCTCGGCCTTCTCTGCGATCGGCTAGGAATCGCCTTTCAAGACTCGATGCTCTCCTGGCCATCCGGTCCCCGCGCTACGGACGGCATCTGGGCCAAACACTGGTACTCCGAAGTCGAAAAATCCACCGGCTTCAGGCCGTATCAAGAGCGGCGGATCGAGTTGCCCGACCGATTGGAACAACTGGCAGCCGACTGCGCGCCGTACTATGACCGCTTGTATGATGCCCGCTTGAAGTAGGTTAGGAGCACCGAAAATCGTTTTGACCGCGATCGACGTAATCTCTACGAAAACATGACTGAGCAAACCGCCACACCTGCGAGCACCATCCAGACGAGCGCCGCGAAGACGTGCGTCTGTGAAATCAACCGTGGCGGCTCGAGGCGCAACTTTACGCTGTTCGATACGCCGATGGGCCGCCGTGCGTGCGAGGATGTGCTGGGCGGCAAGAGCTATCCGGCCCTGCCGCTTTCGGGTCAGATCAAAACGATTGTCGATATTGGGGCCAATGTCGGGGCCGCGACGGTCTATTTTGCATTTCAGTATCCGACGGCCCGGATTTGGGCCTTTGAACCGTCGCCCGACAGCTTTGCCCTGCTCACGGCAAATACGGCCGATCTGCCGCAGGTCCAGCGGTTCGACTTCGGTTTGCTCGACCGCGATCAGCAGACGCTGATGTATCGAGGCAAAGATGACGCCGTGGAAAACAGCATCGGCCGCAGTCGTGAACTGAGCGACGACGCGTTTCCGATTGCCCTACGGTCGGCTGAGGCCGCGCTGACGGAGGCCGGAATCGATACGATCGACATTCTCAAGCTCGACACCGAGGGCTGTGAAGTGCCGATCCTCCGTTCGCTTTCCGGCCGCTTGGCGCGAACCGGCGTCATTTACGTGGAATTTCATGCCGAGCGCGACCGGCTGGAAATCGACCGCCTGCTCCTGCCAACTCACTCCCTTTTCCGCGGCCAGATTATGAAGCCTTACCGGGGCGAGTTGTGTTATGTGGCTCGTGCAGTGCTGCCCGATACGAAGATGAACATCTCGGTGTATTGAGTTCCCAGCCGCACGGCATTTGCGTCGTGCGATGAATTAAACTGACGGCTACGGAGAGGCCAATGTCTGTCCCCAATGATCGGCCGTCGATTCACAAACACCACTGGGCGCCGTATGAGCCGATGGTGCGCGCGGTGGAACAGATGGTCGCAGAAAAAAGGAGTGTTCTAGAGGTCGGCCCAGGGAAGAAGCCGTTTTCAAAGGCGACGGAGTTTGTCGATTGGCGATCGTTTAAGGAGTTAGAGGGCAAGCCGGTGCATGCCCTGAACATCAACCAGGACACGCTGCCGCTGGCGGACAAGAGCTTTGACTTCGTCTATTGCCGCCACACGCTGGAGGATCTTTACAACCCGCTGCTGATCTGTGGTGAAATGAATCGAGTTGGCAAAGCGGGCTACATCGAGACGCCGTCGCCGATTGCGGAAGCAGCCCGCGGCGTCGATTATCAATCACCGGCCTGGCGCGGCTATCACCATCACCGCTACTTCGTCTGGGGCGAAGGCGACACGCTAATGTTTCTGCCCAAGTATCCGATCCTCGAGCACATCGAGATGGAGGGCGTTGAGAACAAGCTGATCGAGCAACTGAACAAGCATCCGCTGTACTGGAACACCTATTTTTTCTGGGAAGGCACGCTGAAATACCGCCTCCTGGAGCACGACAAGGACTTTCGGATCACGCGCGATTATCCGCAGCGAGTTGTTCAGGCGATCGAGCAGTCGCGGAAGAACACGGTTGAGATTGAGAAGCGGTTTTTTTCTAACGCTTAGCCGCTTCAGCAGCCGAGAGCAAACTGCTGCCGCGGCTAAGATGATTGAGATAGTTTTTGCTGCGCGGCGGGCAAGTTGGCGAGGGCGAAGTTGTTGGTGGGGTCGAGGATGAGAAGCTGCTTCAAGGCTTCGACGAGGGCGGGTGTGTCGCGATTCTCTAAACGCAGGCAGTGGGCAAGCAGCTCGCGCGGCCAGGCATTTTTTGGGGCGCGGGCGATCGTTTGCTCGAGCAGCTCGCGCGATTCGGCGAATTTGTTTTGCATCATGAGGCTGCGGGCCTTGAGCAGCGAGCCGTCGATCGCCATTTTGGGGTTGGCGTGAAGCTCTGCGCAGAGCTGATCGACCTTTTCGAGCTGGCCACTTCGCAGCCACATGTCGCCGATACAAAGCCAGGCGGGGGTGAGGTCGGGCTGCTCGGCCAGGGCGGCGCGAAATTCTCGTTCGGCATCGTCCAACCGGCCTTGATCGCGATAAACCTCGGCCAGAGCACAGCGGCCTTTGTAGCCCTTGAGGCTCGGATCGACGCTGGCGGCGATATAGTTTTCCGGCGCGCACGTCAGCAGGTGCTTGAGCACGACTTCCGCGCCGGGCAGGTCGCCGCCTTCGCGACGGAGCTGGCCTTCGTGAAACAGCAGCTCCGGGTCGTTGGGAAAGTGCTTGCGACCCTCGTGGCAGACGTTAAAGGCGTCTTGCTGGCGGTTCGTTTGCCGGGCGCAGCGGACGAGCAAGGCGTAGGTCTTCCGCACAATCGTCTCGCCCGGCTTAGAAAGCGAAAGCGCCTTCTCCAGCGGCTGCCAGGCTTCTTTCGGCTTGCCGAGCAGGTAGTATGTCCAACCCAGATGAAACAGCGTGCTGACCTGGTTCGGCCGCTCTTCGTTTTCGATGAGCAAGAGCCGCAGGTTCCGCTCCAGCTTGCGAACCTTGTCGATCGGATCGATGTAGCCGCTGTGGTTGATGACGACGTCGCTGAATTGCGACGTGCCGCCGGCGCGCTGGATCGCGGGGCGGATTTGCTCGTGAATGCGATGTTCCCAGCGGATGCGCGGGTCGTTGCGGAAGAGCTGCGTGGCGTCGAGCAGCGTGCCTTGGCTGCTACCCTCCTCGGACGGCGAATGCCATTTCATCAGGTAAGCGACATTTTCGTTCGGCAGACTGGCGAAGAGCTTGCGTAGCCGCTGGCGATTCTCTTCATCGAGCCAATGGTCGCAATCGAGCCAAAAGATCCAGTCGCCGGTCGCGTGACGGATGCTCTCATTGCGGGCCGCGGCGAAGTCGTCGCACCAGGGGAAGTCGATGACCTTGGCGCCGTACTGCTGCGCGACTTCCTTGGTGCGGTCGGTTGACCCGGTATCGACGACGATCGTCTCAGCGACAAGATCGGCGGCAGAGCCGAGGCACTTGCCGAGGCGATGCTCTTCGTTCTTCGCGATGATGCAGAGGGAAACGCGCGGCATACTAAAAATCCGAAATCCAAAGCACGAAATCCGAAACAAGCACGAATGAATCAAATTAAAAACGCCGCTTTATGGGCGGCGTTTAGAATTTCGTATTTTGAATTTGTTTCGAATTTCGGATTTCGTACTTTGCTCCACCAACGATCTAAGCAGCGCCGAGGCTGACTAGGCGCTCTTCTGCATCGGTTCCTGCATCGGGAACAGCGGCCGGCGGCCCATCACGATGTCCTGATCGATGACGAACTTCGATCCCTTCGGCTGATCGGGCAGCTCGTACATGATATCGACCATGACATGCTCGACGATCGACCGCAGGCCACGGGCGCCGGTCCCCTTCTTCAGCGCCTTGGCGGCAATGGCACTTAGCGCGCTCTCGGAAAACTCCAGGTGGCAATCTTCCATCTCGAACAGCGTCTGATACTGCTTGAGCAGCGCGTTTTTTGGCTCGGTGAGCACGCGGACAAGCCCCGGATGATCAAGCGGCGCGAGCGACGAGATCACCGGCAGGCGGCCGACGAGCTCGGGGATCATTCCGAACTCAAAAATATCCTCCGTTTGCACTTGCGGCAAAATATCCGCCAAGTCTTGCTCGTTCTTG
>DASXLL010000351.1:0-9185 GCA_036496265.1 Pirellulaceae bacterium
CCGGCAATGTGGCGATCACGCCAATTCGCTTCCGAGCCTCGGTCGCGAGGTCACTGTCCGGATACTTCTTAATGACGATCGCGTAATACTCTTTGGCAGAACCGTAGTGCTTGATGCCGTCATAATACTTCGCCATTTTCATGTCGCGCTGCGCTAGCTCCTGGCTGAGCTGTGCGCTCACGGTCGTCAAACGCTGCCGTTCCTCGGCGCTAAGCTGGCCGGAAAAATTAGTCCGCAATTGTTTGACTAGCTGCTGAGCTTCTTCGAGCGGCGTGCCGTCATAGTCGGCCCCTTGATACTTTCGCAGCTTCGACTGCAGGCCGAGTAAATGGGCCTCGAATTGATGCTTGCTGCGCGGATATTCGCGGCGCAACAGCGTGTAGTTGTAGTCGGCATCTTCGAACTGCCCGCGGCGGAAATAGATGCCCGCCTCGGCCATGATCGCATCATCGGCCCGTGGGCCCGTCGGATCATTCATCCGGATGTTTTCGTACGTCCGAATCGAGTGGCCCATCGTGTCAAACCAGGGCCGCGTGTTGTCGAACGCATTTGGCGTTAGTGAACGATGCGGGTTGTAGTCTTCTTCTTTTTCCCAATACTGGGCGATCTTCCACTCGTGGTCGATCAGTTTATCGAGATGTCGCGTGCTCGGATACTTCTCCGCCAGGGCGTTGTACGCGTCGCGCGCGTTGATATATTCGTCTCCAAAATAATAGCTCTCGGCAAGCATGAACATCGCGTCTTCCTTCACGCGAATGTCAATCGCTCGGTCGATCGCCTCATCGTATTTCTTGGCTGCCGCCTTATAATTCTTTTGCGCAAACAGTTGATCGCCCTCGGCAAAAACCTGTCGTGCGACTTGATCGTTCGGACCTAAGCCGACGGCCGTCTTGGTCTTTTTATAGAGCTTTGCCGGATCAAGGCCCGGGAGTATGCCCTCTTCCTCTTTATCTTTCTCTTCGTCGATGTGTGCGATGGCCACCACCGGAATGCCAACGGCGTTGGGAGCTGCATCGGTTGGCTGCGTCATTGGACGTCCATTGCCGTCGAAGAAACCGTCGACGCCGGGCACGGTATAGCCTTTGCCCAACACAAACACGCGATCGTCGACGTGCTTTTTCCACCATTCGGGCGTGCCGACAGGCGGCGGCGTCATCCATCCTGACCATGGCCAATCCGCACAAGCCGTTTGCGCCGTTGAAATTGCCAGCCCGGCTATCAACGCGAACGCTGCGAGCAGGACGGACCGATCTCGGGCCCGCCCATTGAGGCGACGTCGTTGGGAATTAGATGAGAACATGTTGACACAATGCGGGCGCAGACGAGTCCCCCGGCAAATCGGGGCGAAGGGTAGGCGAGCGGCCAGTTTGTCGTCAATAGCAGCGAACTCTGGCCGAGCGCGTCCGCCGCGCTGCCGAAATCGCCAGTTTGCTATCGATGAAGTTCTGCCAGCATCGCGGCGATCCGCACGTGCACCAATTCCACGAGCTGTTCATCGCTGCGATCATCGATTTCCGCTCCGGCGATCGGCGCACCGTAAGCAACCGCGACCGGCCGCGGGCTGGGCCAAATACGTCCGCGCGGCATGGCCTCATACGCGCCGCTAATTGCGGTCGGCACGATCGTCGCGCCACTCCGCCGGGCAAGTGCCGCAAAACCGCTCTGAAACGCTTGTAGCTGGCCGTCGTGCGTGCGGGTTCCTTCCGCAAAGACGATCACGGCATCCTGGTCGCTAAGCATTTTTAGTATCGCTTTGATTCCCGAGATTCCGCGGCCGCCCCGGTCAACCGGCACCGCCCCGAGCGAACGAATCAACCAACCAAGCGGCCAAAAGAAGAGCGACTTCCGCGCCATCGCCCGCAACTGCCGGGGGCAGGATACGCCAAGCAGCACCGGATCGAGGTGACTTTGATGATTGCTCACGACCATCACCGGTCCGGTCGCGGGCACGTGACTTCGCCCTACAGTTCTCAAGCGAAACCACACTCTGGCGAACACCCAGCAGTGGCACCAAATCAATGTGTACCAGCATCGATCTGCGAACTGCCGTCCGGTCATTGTTTGGCACGCACAATTTCTTCCAGCCGTGCGACGACTTCCTGCGGCGAGAGGCCGTTGGTCGAGACTTCAATCGCGTCGTCCGCTTTGAGTAGCGCCCCAACAGGCCGCGTTCGATCCCGCTCATCGCGAATATGTTGCGCGGCGAGAACTTCGTCAAAAGATACCGTCTCGCCGCGCGCCACCAGATCGCGATGGCGTCGGCGGGCGCGCTCTTCCTCATCGGCGGTCAGGAAAATCTTGCACTCGGCATACGGAAAGACGACTGTCGCCTGGTCGCGCCCTTCGGTGACGACGTTCGTCCCGGCCGCTGCCGCGCGTTGCCACTCGACAAGCTGTCCACGCACCGCTGGATTGTCGGCCGCGTACTGGATCGAGGTCGTAATATCGAATGTGCGAATTTCCTTGGTGACGTCCCGTCCATCGAGCAACACCCGATCACCATCCAACTCGACCCGGATGTTTTTAGCCAATTCTGAGAGCCGGCCCTCGTCGCTCCAATCCAAGCTCCGATCCTTGGCCGCCAGCGTCACCGCCCGGTACATCGCCCCAGTATCAAGGAACCGGAAACCGAGTCGGCGGGCCAATTCCCGTGCGGCACTGCTTTTACCCGCCCCGGCGGGGCCATCAATTGTCACAATCATAGGCCCGTCCAAATCGACAATCCGGCAAAAGCTACGGCCAAAACACCTTGAATAAACAATGAAAACGATGTCAGGGTACCGAGGTCCCGAGGCGGCGTCCCGAGTTTTACCATTCCCCGGGCATTGGGGGCCACTGGACGCCGCTCGCCCGTCCGTAAAGCCCATAATCAAAGGTCTTTAGCCCCTGACCTTCAGGTGCCGAAACCGCTCCCTCACCGCTCAATTCTCGAAACTTTCACCCCGTTCGCTAGATACCGGCCCCGCAATGCTACACAATCGCCGATCTGCGAGTAAAATAAAAAAGTCGGCAGCCGCAACGGGTTCAGCCCGACTCGCGGGTGATCGCGCGGGCCAAGGCGCAAACTCTTGCGGCATTGAACGTTCGGTTGCAGCTAACGAGATGAGTGAAGCGCGCTAGGCGCGCCAATTTCCTGCCCCGTTCGCTCCGCTAAGAAAGAGGCATTAGCGAATCGATCGACCATGGGCTCGCGATGTGATCGCGCTCGCCTTTGGCCAACGGTGCATTGAGGAAACATTCCGGAGCGCGGACTTACTCGGATTCACGGAATAGAGGTTCTCGAACCATGGCGAGAAGCAACGCCGTCTGGGGCATCGATCTCGGCCAGTGCGCGCTTAAAGCGCTCCGCTGTCGACCGCATGAAAAAGACGATAACCGCATCGTCGTCGACGCCTTCGACTACATCGAGTATCCGAAGATTCTCACCCAGCCCGAAGCCAACCGCGACGAGCTGATTCGCGAAGCGCTCGAACAGTTCCGCTCGCGGAACGAAGTAGCCGGCGACAGCGTCGCGATTTCTGTCCCCGGCCAGAACGGCCTCGCGCGATTTATCAAGTTGCCGCCCGTCGAAGCAAAGAAGATTCCCGACATCGTCAAGTACGAAGCCCGGCAACAGATACCGTTCGCGCTCGACGACGTGATCTGGGATTATCAGCCGCTCGCCGGCGGCAGCGTCGATGAAGGCTATGCGCTCGAAACCGAAGTCGGCATCTTCGCCATGAAGCGCGACCAGGTCGCCAAGGCGCTCAAGCCGCTCGAAGAAGCCGGCATCGAAGTTGATCTGATTCAGTTGGCGCCGCTTTCGATCTACAACTTTATCTGCTTCGACCAGCTGAGTAATTTGACGACGTACGATCGCGCGAATCCGCCCCCCTCCAAAGTTGTCCTCTCGCTCGGCACGGACACCACCGACCTCGTGATTACCGATGGCTTCCGCGTCTGGCAGCGAAGCATTCCGATTGGCGGAAATCACTTCACCAAGGCGCTCACCAAGGAGCTCAAGCTAACCTTTGCCAAGGCCGAGCATCTCAAGCGCAACGCCATGAAGGCGGAAAACCCCAAGCTGGTATTCCAGGCGATGCGCCCCGTGTTCAGCGATCTCGTGGCGGAAATCCAGCGCTCGATCGGCTTTTTCACTAGCAACAACCGCACCGCGAAACTCGGCCCCGTCGTGGCGCTCGGCAACCCCATGAAACTGCCCGGGCTGCAGCGCTTTCTGGCGCAGAACCTAGACCAGGACGTCACGCCGCTCGAGCAATTCAATGCTTTGGTCGGCGGCAGCGTGACCGCCGTACCTCAGTTCAAGGACAATCAACTTACCTTCGGCGTCGCTTATGGCTTGTGCGTCCAAGCACTCGGCAAGTCGCAGCTTCGCACTAACTTGCTGCCTGGGGAAATCATCACCAAGCGATTGGTGCGGGCCAAGAAGCCGTGGGCTGTCGCGGCGGCTTCGCTATTGCTCACCGGAATGGCGGTTAACTATTTCAGTTACTATTCCGCCTGGCGCAGCGCCGCCACCGACAAAACATTCAGCCCTGCCATGGCCAGTGCAATCGCGGCATCCAAGTCCGCAGTCAGCGAGTCCGCAAAGCTCATCGGCGAACAGGACACTCTAGCCAAGAAATTCGACGAAATCTCGAAGATCGGCCAAAACTTGCAAAGCAATATAGATGGCCGCCTGCTTTGGCTTGAGCTGCTCAAAGCGGTCGATACGGCGATGCCCAAGGATACGCGCGCGGCCACTGAGCGCAAGGAAACAGCCGAAGACGTCACCGCCCGCAACGAGCTGCATATTCAGTCGATGGATTGCGAGTACCTCGATGATGTCAGCCCGTGGTTTGCGGGCATCACCCCGTATTACCAACAGGCACAACAAAGCGCATCTCGGCTCGATGCGCCAAAGGACGCGCCCGCCGCCGCCAATCCGGCAGCAGATGCCGCTGTCGGAGCAGCGGTGCAACCGCCCGCCGCCGATGCAGCCGCGGCTAATCCGCCCGCACCCGCCCAGCCTGCCACCGCCGGCGCAGCTGCGCCGGCCCCAGGAGACGCGGCGGCTGTAGCTGCGCTGCCCCCTCTCACGGGTCCCGGCTGGATCATCGAAATTAAAGGCTATCACTTCCACAATTCCGACGTCTATGACGAGGGCCTGCGGTTTCTGCAACGCACGTTGATTCACGACCTCGAAGAAGGAAAAGTCAAGCTGCCCGATGGTCCAAACGGCGAGCTGGTTGACGTCGCGATCAAGGATCTGGGCATTTCGTATCCGGTTATCATCACCCAAAGCCGAATTAGTGACGTGACTTTCTTTCCCGACGCGACGGATGCCGATGCATCGGGTTCCAGGGGCGGCCCGGGCATGTCACGCGTGGAGCCGCGAGGCCGCACCGCGGTAGGTGACGATCAACCCGAGACGAAGACCTGGAAGCTGCGCCGCTACGACTTCATCATTCAATTCTGCTGGCAGCCAAAAACTAGAACCCAGCGCCGCGAGAAAGCGGCAGCCGCGAGCGAGCCGGCCCCAGGCACCGCCTCGGCCGCTGCGCCGGGCACGCCGGCCGGTTAGTAAATCGAAGGGAAGCATCACGAATGGACCAATTGCGAAAAGCTTGGGAATGGTTCGAGCGGCAACACTTTTGGGTGCTGATCGTTGTCGTGACTCTCGTTGCCTTGGGTTGCTGGTGGCATGGCGCAACCGCTCTTAGCAAGCAGTTCACGGCGAACAAGCAAATCATTGACCAAGAATTTAGTTCCATCAAAGGCGAAATCGGCAAGAGCTTTCACGCTAACGAAAAGCTCAAAGATCAGCAAACGGCCGAAATCAAAAAGCAGAGCGATAGCGTTGCCGAAATTTGGAAGCGGCTCTACGATCGTCAGCGCGCCAGCGTGCTCAAGTGGCCGGATGTGCTCAGCGATCGCTTCCGTACCGATATCGAGCGGCTTAAGTTCGGCCAAGAGATTCCGCTCGACTTGCGCAATAACTATCGCGACTACGTCGGCCGGTATTTTCCATCGCTACCCAAAATTGTCGATGCGGCGGAGTCGGCGGCCAACGAATCCGGCGGCGGGCGCTACCAATCTCGCGGCGGCGGCGGAAGAGGTTACCCGGGTCGAGGCTACGCATCTCGCGAATCCAACGAGACAACGGAGCAAGAAGACGAGCATATCGTCCAATGGCTCGATCAGCAGCACATCCGTGACGAGCTCGACATGCCCACCACGCCCACCGCGATGAAGATCTGGGTCACGCAAGAGGACCTTTGGGTTTATGAAACACTACTCGGCATCATCAAGCACACCAACGATGCCGCCGGCGCTGATCGTGCCTCGAATGCCGCGGTGCGCGTCATCGAATCGCTCGACGTGGGTCGACTGGCGGCCCTCGAAAGCCGCACCCCAGGCCGCATCGAGATGCCGCAAGCGGCCCCCTCACCGGGCGCAGCAGCTGAAGGCGGTGGCCGCGGCGGCCCTCCGCCAATGGCTGGCGGTCGCGAGATGGGAATGGGCCGAGGTGGCGAGATGGCCGGTGAGGGTGGCCGAGGCGGTGCGGAAGATGCCGCCGCGAGCGACGCCGCGCTCCTCGCCGGACGCTATCTCGACAACGACGAAAAGCCCATTGCAACCGTCGATCCCGCGGCCGGCGCAGCAGCCTTCGGCACGGAATATAAGCGACTCCCCGTGCGAATGGTGTTACAGATGGACCAGCGTTGGCTTTCGCATCTGGTTGCGGAATGTGCCAATGCCTCCTTACAGGTCGAAGTCAAAGAAGTTCGGATCAACCCCTCCGACGCTGGCGCATCAGGCGGCGGCGGTCGCGGCGGCGGCCGCGGTGGCTATAGTTCGTCAGCGAGCACCGAAGGCGGACAAATGACACCTGAGTCCGACTCGAACTTCAAGCGCATCATCATTCAGGGAATTGTCTACATTTTCAACGAGCCAAACACCGCGGCGATTCAAGTCGCCGACGCACAGAAGTAACGCGGCGCTCGGAGCGCAAGGAACATTAAATGAAAGCTAGTCTCAACGGACTCGGCGGCATCAAGGGAATCGCTTTGGCCCACGGCGAAAAGCTGGGCATGGCCATCGTCGCCTGCCTGGCCCTCTTTTTGATTTATAAAGCGTTGCAGCTGCCTTCGCTTGATTCCAGCCATCAGCCGAACGAATTGGACGGCCTCGTTAGCAAGGCGAAAGCGGCGGTGGAAGCGGCAGATTTTGCCAGCGCCCCGGCGGACCAAGTCCGCTACTACAAGGCCTCCGCGAAGGTCGCCGAAACCACGATTCCCGAAAAGGCATACAGCGTCGCGATCGATTGGGACCCGGCCGTCGTGCCTCCGGTGGTTCTCCGTAAGGATCCAGTGCTGCTCAACGCCCAAAAGCTCGAAGCCAACGGCGGCTCCGGCTTGCTCGCCTTCACCAACGACGATATCCGCAAGCAGCGAGCGCTCGAAGAACAGCAGGAGGCCGAACGCAAGGCCAAGGCCGACCAAAAGGAACTAGATCGCCAGCAGAAGGAAGGCGAGCAGGGAAAGGGCCAGCGCTCTGGTGGGGCCGCCAAAAACGACCGCACGGGCCGTGGCGGCGAAATGATTGATCCTGAGCATCCGAATCGCCGCGCCGTTTCCGGCATGGCCCGCCCGGCTGGCATCCCTATCGCCGGCGATGAAGAAATCCGCACCGCCTATTGGGCCACCGTCCTCGCCAAAGTACCGATCAAAGAGCAATTCAAACTCTATCACGATGCATTTGAGAAAGCCCGGGGCTATGCTCCGGAATCCGATTCTCCGCATTATCTAGGTTTCAAAGTCCAGCGCGCCGAGATCGTGCCGGGGCAAGACAAACTCAACTGGCAGCCCGTCTCAGTCTACAACGGCAAGGGACAACTAATCGGATCGGCCGTCTCTTCGCTGACGCTCAACGGGCGCACCGGCGAAGAAGGCAAGAAATCGATTCCCGGCGTTGCCGACGATTGGGCCGCGCGATCTGAAGAGGTCGTCGACCCGCGCTATCTCGACGACGATGGTGTGCTGGCTTTCCCCTTGCCGCCGATGGTCGGTCGCGGCTGGGGTGCCGAAGTTACCCACTCGGACATTCCGCTGGCGTCGCAAGCAACCGACACCGAAGCTGAAACGCCCCAACCGGAAGAAAAAAAGCCTGACGCTGCTGCGGCGCCGGCGGTGGATGAATTTGCGCCCGGCGATCCCAACAACACATCCGCGACATCTCGCGGTGGTCCTCCCTCAATCGGTCGCGGCGGCGGACGAAGCCGTGGCGGATATGGCGGCGGTGGCGGTCGCGGCGGATACGGCCAGCGTGGCATGGCGATAAGTGAACGCGGCGGGCGAGGCGAATATACCGGGGCGGCCGGCCGAGGCGGCCCGCGCGGCGCAGCCGCAGATTTGGCGCCGCAGGTTCCCAATTGGCTGTTGCGGTTCTTTGATTTCAGCGTCGAACCAGGCAAGAAATACAAATACCGAGTGCAACTGGTGCTGCAAGATCCAAATCAAAATGCTCCGTCCGATTCGCTCGATTCGTCCGTGATCAACCGGCTGAAGTCTGAAAAGGCGGCTAAGCACGGCCACTATCGCACTCCCGAAGATTGGAGCGAGCCCAGCCCGATCGTCAGCATTCCGCTTGCGGGCAACGTCCACGTCGCCGCTGCCAAGCCGGCTTCCGACCGCTTGAACGATGAGCCGTCTGCCACTCTGCTTGTTGACTCCTTCGGCTCCGACGACAAAGGTAAGGCCACCGAAGCAGCTAAAGAAGACGAGTTCAAACGCGGCAGTGTTGCCAACATGACGAAAGACGTCGAGATTCTCGACAATCAAGGTCAGCAAGCCTTCATCGACTTGGCGAAAAACTTTCAATTTCGCACCGGGATTACCGTCATCGACATCGACGGCGGCGAACAGCTCGCCAAAGACCTGAAAAAACCGGCGCGCGTTCTACTAATGGATCCCGCCGGCCAATTGTTCGTGCAAAACGAGGTCGACGACCAGGATGCCGTCCAGCTGCATCGGGACATCTTCAGCGACGCCGATAAAAAAGGCACGCGCACCGGCGGCCGTGGTGAACCTGCGCCTCCGGGTCGAGAGGGCCCGCGCTCGCCTGGTGGCTTCCAGCAGGGCTTTGGCCGGTAGCGCCAATTTGATCTCGTTGTAGCGCCTCCATAACGCGCCTGTTTGCTGCGC
>DASXLL010000352.1:0-8376 GCA_036496265.1 Pirellulaceae bacterium
TGCCAAAGCCACCGGCTTGAGCCGCGAAAGTTTGTATAAGGCGCTCAGCGCCGATGGCAATCCGAGCTTTGCGACGGTGCTTAAGGTGGCTCGCGCGCTTGGCATGCGGCTGCATGCAGAGGTGGCGTGAGGGGCAAACTATTTTTCACTGCCGAACTACAAACATCGCAGCGAGGAGTTGATAGATGTACGGCAGCATAGTGCTGGCGAGGGCGGACACGACGCCGGCCCAATGGAAAAAGTCTCGAGACTTCCAATCGGGGTCGGTCGCGAGCGCCACGAGCAGAGAGACGAGGATTACTGGAGCAAGGCAAGCCGTGAATGCAACGGGCAACATCTGACCGACAAATGGGTCGACGAAGAGCACGGCGACGGCGCCGACGCAACCGAGCGTTGCGTTGCTCTGCATCAGACGCAGCGTGATACGCCAAATACGACCGAGTTCCGGATTGCGGCGAAGGGCAATTGCATAACCAGCAAGACTAACGGCCGCCGCGGGCAGGAACTGAATCGCCAAATACAGCGGCGAGTCTAATATGTTGCGACCGCAGAGCCGCTCGATGGCAACCCGAGTAATCCATCCAGCCAACCAGACCAAGGTTGAGAAACCGCGAATTAATAGCAACCAATGCCCAGGTTGGATCGGAAAGCCGCCGACCTTGGCGATCTTTCGCTGGATGAACAAGAGGACGCCGGCGATCGCCGATCCATGCACAAGTGCGTAAATTAGTACGTAAAACGATACGGCCAGTGCCTGAGCGTTTCGAGGCGGCGAATCGTCGAAGGCGCGATAGCAGGCGAGAATGAGGGCGGTGCCGAGCGTCCACAGCATTAAGAAGCTGATGGTTAGGCGATTGGGCGGCGGTGGCTGGGCGGGTGGGGGCGACATGGCCGCATGATAGGCGGCGAAGCGGCATCGAAACGCGGGCTAGCGCCGTTTTTATAGTTACGACGACTCGTTGGGGTCAGAAGTCAGTTATGGTGGTCGTTTTTCCAGAGCACGATAGGTCTGTAATCGAATCTTCAGGCCCTTCCCTTCCCGGCTCGCCATCCGCCCCTCATCCCCAGCCCTTCTCCCCCGGAGTACCGGGGGAGAAGGGAGCTAGTTTTTTTCGAAGGAGGAAACCGCGGGCTAATGCCTACAGTATGCTCGGCAAAAGGGGCCACCCTAATACAACAAGGTACGTGCCATTGTGGCTAGCGCCCGGCGGCTGATGTTGCACCTAGCGGCGTTGTTTGGGGCGCTTGCCGGCGTTGGGGTTGCCCCAGCCGTTGGAGCCGCCGCTGCGCGACGGCGGGGGTTCGTCTTTTTTGGGTTGGGACTTGGGGAGGAGCTTGCGTTCGCAGATGCCCCAGAGGCTGGAGGTGATGAAGTAGATGCAGAGGCCGGCGGGGACTTTGTAGAACATGACGCCCATGAAGACGGTCATGTAGGTCATCATTTGCTGCTGCATCTTGGTTTGCTCATCCGTGGCGGGGGGCGTGAACATTTTTTGCTGGATGAGGAACAGCGTGACGGTGATGAGCGGGAAGACGTTGAAGAAGGGGCCGAGATAGCCGTCGGCTTCGTCGGCGAGGAAGACGGGCATCCAGCTGTCCCAGCGGAAGAGCTTGTCGGGGCCGGCGAGATTGGAGGCCCAGGCGAGGCCGGGGAACAGCGCGGCGTCGCGGAGATCGATATCGACGCTGAGGCAGCGATAGAGGCCGATGAAGATTGGCAGTTGGATGAAGACCGGCAGGCAGCCACCGAACATGTTGAAGTCGTGCTTTTTATAGAGTTCCTGCACGGCGGAGTGCTGCTTCATCGGGTCGTCGGGGTGCTTGTCCTTAATCTTCTGGATTTCGGGGGCGAGCTCCTGCATTTTGGCCGCGCTGCGGGCTTGCTTCAGCGAGACGGGAATCATGCAGGTGCGGACGATGACGGTGAGCAGGATGATTGAGATGCCGTAGTTGGGTAGGCCGACGAGCCGTGTAATCCAGTACAACGCATTCAGAATTTCCCGCAGCCAGATCGCCGGATACTTGAAGATTGGCAAACCGTACTCGATAAGGCGATCGAGGCCATAACGCCTGAGAACACTAGGGTCTTTGGGGCCAAAGAAGACTTGATACTCGTGCTTTAGCTCGCCGCCGGGCTCGATGCTCGTCGGCGAGGTCGTGAGCCGGAATGAAACGTCGGCCGTGCGCAGGCGGGTCTTGGGGATCGGGTCCACGTCTTGCACGGCTTTGGCGAAGGCGGCGCGGAATTGAATCTTTTGTTCTGCGGAGGGCGAGAGGGGCTGAACGGCGGCGGCGAAGAACTGGGTATCGACGCCGGCATATTCGAGCGGGGCGGCGCGGTCGCCGAGGATCAGTTGCATCAGCGGCGGCTTTTTGTCTTTTTCGGCCTGGCGGGTATTGCTGACGATTTTGGGACAGCCGAGAAGCTTATGACCCACGCCAGTTTGCTCCCAGACGACATCGCGGGCACCGGCGGCGGTAAACCATTCGGGGCTAAGCTTCGTCGAATACCACCAGCCTTCGAGCGGGAGACCGGTGGGGCCGTTGAGGCGATACGCGACGGGTGTCGGCTGGTCGCCGGAGTTTTGGATTCGGACTTGGAGGTTGAGGTGATAGGCAGGCTCGCCGGGCTTTTCGCTTTTCGCGACGGTGTAGCGCTTGAAGACTTTGAGCGGGCCGACTTTTTCGATTTTTGCAGCGTCGAGAGCGGCCTGGTCGATGGCGAAACTGAATTCGACGAAGTCGGGGCCGCGGTCTTCGATTTTCCAGGTGGAGTTATAGATCGACGGCAAGCCGTCGATCTCGTGGTCTTCGGTGCGGAGCGATTTGCGGCCGATCGTGTCGAGGGTCAATTCCAGGGAGAGCGGATCTTGGGGCAGGATTTTGACGCCGCCTTTGGGCATTTTATAAGTGTGCGATTCGGGCTGGACGACTTCGAGCGGGCGGCGGGTGAGGACCGCAGTGAACATGAGAGGCGCGCCGCCGCGCGTGATGCCGAGGGCGATGCTTTGGCCGGGGCGTGTTTTTTCGTGGAGATATTCGATGACCGCGATAGCGTCGGCAACCGGCTTTTCGTCGATCGTTTGGATGATGTCGCCGACGGCCAATCCAGGCGCCGCTGCGCCGGCGCTTTTCGCGAGCCCTGCGGGAGTGCCGGGGGCGACGACGAGGATTTCGGCGCCGCCGCCGGGGGCGGTTGTTAGATTGAGGCGGCCGAGGTAGCCGCTGTAGTCCTCAACTGACCTGTAGCGATTGCCGTTGAGTTCGACGCATTCGACGGTTGCGCCGCGGTTGTCGAAATAAAAGACGGCGGCATAACCGCTGGCGGGGTCGGCTGAGCCGAGGGCGGTCCATTCGCGGGGGACAGTCGGCGTTTGAGTCTTTCGTTCCGCTGCGACGGCGGGCTGCTCTTTTAGCTCCGGTTCGTTGATTCGGGCTTCTTTATCGGCCCGCTCGTCGGCTTTTTCGGCCGACTTTTCCTTGTCATCAGCCTGGGCGATGGCGTCGTCGGGCTTATCGGCAGCAACACGAGGCCGCTTGCTGGCCAAATAGACCTGCAAGCCGATCCAACTCATCCAAACCAGCGAGAGGGCGAGAATCAGCGCGACGTTGCGACGTTCCACGATTGGTTTTTACTTTCCGTCGATCGCGGCAGTACACGCGCGCGGGACAATTGGCTACAAGAATGGGTCGGGAGTCGATTGCGAGAGAAATAGTCCCTATGGACAACCGTGACCGCAATCGACTCCCGACCCCATCGGCAAACAGTTATTCTCCCTGGAGGGTGTTTTCTTGCAAGGTGCGTAAGGTCGCATGGCGACTCGACTTTGGTTAAAAATCGGGTTGCAAGTTACTTGCGCAACATGCCATTCCTCCAGCAAAACCGTCTATGAAACAGATCTTGCCACTTCTGTTATTCGCGTCGTTAGCCCATTTACAGGCGGCGGAGCCGGCGACGGCGAAAAAACTGAATGTGTTGTTCCTGGCCGCGGATGATCTGCGGAACGATCTCGGTTGTTATGGCAACGAGCAGGTCAAGTCCCCGAATATCGACCGGCTGGCGAAGCGGGGGGTGCTGTTCAATCGAGCGTATTGCCAGCAGGCGGTGTGTAATCCGTCGCGGGCGTCGCTGTTGACTGGCCGCCGGCCCGATACGCTGCGGATTTGGGATTTGCCGACGCATTTTCGCGAGCACATGCCGGATGTCGTGACGCTGCCGCAGCACTTTATGCGGAATGGTTATTTCACGCAGAACATCGGCAAGATTTTTCATAATTTTCGGCAGAAGATTGAGGGGGATCCGGCGTCGTGGAGCGTGCCGGCGCAGATGCACTTTGCGAATCACAACCAGGACAAGCCGGTTGTCGCAGGCGAGTTGCCGCCGAATCTGGCTAAGGACCAGAAGTGCGAGCAGCGGGATGTGCCGGATGAGGCGTATTTCGATGGGCGCGTGGCGAAGCTGGCGGTCGAGGCGTTGGGCGAGTTGAAGGCGAAGGGGCAGCCGTTCTTTTTGGCGGTGGGATTTTGGAAGCCGCATTCGCCGTTCAATGCGCCGAAGCGGTATTGGGATCTGTACTCGCGCGAGAGCATTTCGCTGCCGAAGAATCCGGATTGGCCGCTGGGGGCGCCGCGGATTGCGTGGCATGACAGTCGGGAGATATTAGGTCAGCCGGCGAGAGCGTTGTCGGAGGAAGCGGTGCGCGAAATTCGTCATGGATATCTGGCGAACATCAGCTACTTCGATGCGCAGCTGGGGAAGGTGTTGGATGAGCTGGATCGGTTGGGATTGGCGGACAATACGGTGATTGTGTTCTGGGCCGATCACGGTTATCACCTGGGCGAGCAGACGCTGTGGGCGAAGACGTCGAATTTTGAACTGGATGCGCGGGTGCCGTTTTTGATTTCGGCTCCGGGGATGGCAAAGGGGTCGCGGACCGAGGCGCTGGCGGAGCTGCTTGATATTTATCCGACGCTGGTTGAGCTTTGTGGACTGCCAGCGGCGAGCGGCGTGGAAGGGAAGAGCCTTGTGCCGGTTTTGAAGAATCCGAGAACGTCGGTGAAGGAGTTTGCGCTGACGCAGCATCCGCGGCCGGCGTACTACAACAACGATACGCCGCCTGATCCGGAAGTGATGGGTTACTCGATTCGCACGGATCGGTTTCGGTATGCCGAATGGCGAAACTGGAAGACGGGAACGGCAGATGCTCGGGAGTTGTACGACCATCGGTCCGATCCAGATGAGACCAGAAATGTCGTGGATGAGCCGCAGTATGCCGGCGATGTGAAAAAATCGGCGGCAATGTTGCAGGGTTTGCATCCGTTTGTGGGGCCGAAATAGTGCTTTGCCGCGAAAATCGGCCAACTATGCTTGATACGGTATAGCGAAAGCGATTGCAGTCACCGCGAGATTTACATCTATGAGACGCGCTTCTTTTTGGCCAGCGATGGCCGGGTTGTTGTTGCTGGTTAGCCCTGGCTGGGCACAGAAAGTGATTTCGCCGGCGGAGCATTTGGGGCATCCGGTTGGGGCGGATTTTAAATTGCCCGGTTGGAAGGTGGTCAGCGATTATTACCGGCATCTGGCGAGTGAGAGCCCGCATGTGAAGCTGGAAAGCGTTGGGAAGACAACGGAGGGGCGGGATTTTTTGGTGGCGACGATTTCGTCGGAGGAGAATCTGGATCGGTTGGATGAAATCAAACGGTATACGAAGCAGATCGCCGATCCGCGGGGGTTGAACAATGCCGATAAGCGGCAGGCGGTGGCGCGGGGTAAGGTCGTACTGTTTATTACGCCGGCGATGCATTCGACGGAGGTGGCAGCGACGCAGATGGGGATGGAGTTCGCTTGGTTATTGGCGACTTCGGAGGAAGAGCCGTGGAAAACGGCGCGGCAGACGACGGTTGTCGTGATGACGCCGACGCTGAATCCGGATGGGCTCGACCATGTGTCGGAGTGGTATCTCAAAAACGTGCAGACGCCGTATGAAGGAACGGCACTGCCGAAGCTTTATCAGTACTACACGGGGCATGACAACAACCGCGATTGGTTCATGCTGACGCAGGCGGAGACGCGGCATTTGAGCAAGCTGATTTATCAGGACTGGCATCCGCAGATTCTGTGGGATGTGCATCAGCAGGGGAATCTTGAGGAGCGGATGTTTGTGCCGCCGTTCAAGGACCCGCTGAATGCGAACATCGATCCGCTGACGGTGGCGGCGGTGAATCTGGTGGGCACGCGAGCGGTGCTGGATATGACGCGGGATGGGCTGACGGGGATTGCGACGGGTGTGTCGTATGACAATTGGTATGTGGGCGGGAACCGGAATGTGCCGACGCGGCACCACATCATTGGCATTCTGACGGAGGCGGCGTCGGCGAATCTGGCGTCGCCGGTGTTTCAGCCGGCGACGGCGCTGAAAAATCCGTTAGGGAAGGGTAAGTACGACCGGTCGAACCAGTTTGTCGATCCGTGGCCGGGTGGGTGGTGGCGGGTTCGCAATATCATCGATTACGAGTTGGCATTTGGGCGGTCGCTGCTCTCAAGCATCAATCGTGAGCCGCGGCTGTGGCTTTCGAACGCGATGCGGGCGGCGGAGCGGAGCATGGAGCGGGCGAAAAGTGGTACGCAGGCTTGGTTGATTCCGAATGACAATCTCGATCGCAGTGCGGTGCGGCGGTTGATTGAGGCGCTGCTGGGAACGGGTGTTGAAGTACACGTCAGCAAAGAGTCGTTCTCTGCAGATGGTCGCGAATATCCGGCGGGGACGATTGTGCTGCGGACGGATCAGCCGTATGGCGGCTATGTCAAGGACCTTTTCGAGCTGCAGAAGTTTCCGCCGGAGGAGAAGCCGTATGACACGTGTGGGTGGACGTTGCCACTGTTGCTTGGTGTGCGGCGCGTGGAAGTGATTGGTGAACTGAAGGCCGAGCTGCAGCTTGCGACGACGGCGGAAGAGGCGCTGGCGGGATTTCGGGGGGATGAGCGAGTGGCTGGGAGCGATGGGGAACTGTTGTCGTCGGTCGATGGGGATAGTTGGACGGCGGTTGTGCGGGACTTGCAAGCGAGCCGGTCCGTCCGACTTTTTGGCAAGGGTTCGCAAGCGGGACTGTTCAATCGCGGCGATGCCACTTCGACGGCCGACGACATTACCTCCGCTCGCATGCCGCGGATTGGCGTTTATGCGCCGTGGACCGGGAGCATGGACGAAGGTTGGCTGCGGTGGACGCTGGATCATTTCAAGATTCCGTTTGTCACGGTTCGCAACGAGACGGTGCGGGCGGGTGAGCTGCGCGATTTGGTCGATGTGTTGGTGATTCCGGATGTGACGCGGCGCAGTTTGGATGACGGGCGGGAGCTTGGGTCGGCGCCGAGTGAGTTGACGGGTGGGTTGGCGCCGGAGGGGGCGATTGCGATTGAGGCGTTTGTGCGGGAGGGAGGCAAGTTGGTGGCGTGGGCCGATTCGTGCTCGTGGGTGGTCGAGCAGTTTGGGTTGCCGGTCGTCGAGGTGACTGGGGAATCGTCGGGCAAGGGATTTTTGTGCCCGGGATCAGTGTTGCGCGGGGTTGTCGAGCCAAACCGGATGACGGCGGGGCTGCCGCATGATGTATCGGTGTTCTTCGATAATTCCAAAGCTTGGCGGGAGATGACGAAGGCGGAAATGGATAAGGGGCAGATCACGGCGAAGGGGGTGCGAACGCTGCTGCGGTATGCGCCGAATCGGTTGTTGCTGTCGGGGAAGGTGGATCAGCCGGAGGTGATTGAGGGGCGGTCGGCATGGATTTCGGCCCGGCATGGGGACGGGACGATTCATTTGTTTGGTTTCTCGCCGCATTTCCGCGGGTGGACGCAGCAGACGATGCATTTGCTGTTTCGGGCGCTGATTCTTTCGGAGGCCAGCGAGGCGGACCGGCGCTAAAGTTGGAGATTTTTTCTGGCGGTCGACGTTGTAATTCGTGTTCCGGGCGGCGACTTTTTGATTTGTGTCGCGATCGACTTGAGCGAGGCCTAAGTGGCTAGTTGGCCCGTCAGAAATGGCGGGACTTTGTCACGCGACGAGGGTTAGAATCAGGGGCATGCGATTCTATCAAATCAGCCTGCGGACGATCCTGGAGGCGGTTTTCGTTCTAGCCGTTCTCTTGGCGTTCATCTACTGGCGAAACGTGCCGCGCCGCGATCTAGGGCGCTATCAAGTGATAAGCGCTGATGCCCAACGGCTGATATTTATTGACACTTCAACCGGCAAAATGTGGCAGCGCGTTTTCGATGGGTCGGAGTGGCGACCGCTTCCGACCCCGACCGATCCGGGAAAGTCAGATTAGGACACTATCTATTCATGCCAGGCTGTTTGTTCATCTTCAACGAATAGAGGCCTGGCT
>DASXLL010000353.1:0-1773 GCA_036496265.1 Pirellulaceae bacterium
AAATCGACGGCCAGCTTTTCGCCGAGTACCTGACTCATGTGGGTCACCAGCCGGCGGTTTGGCCGATCATCGGCCCGACCGGCAAGCCGATGACGCGGCAATTCCCGATGGGGCCGCTGTTGCCGGATGAGAAGGACGACCATCTGCACCACGTCTCGCTGTGGTTCGCGCACGGCAACGTGAACGGCCTCGACTTTTGGACCGATCGAGCGAAGGCGGCCGCCCACAAGGATAATCAAATCGCACATCGTGAGTTCGTGACGGTCGACCCCAGCGACGGCCAAGCCAAAATCGTCACCCGGAACGACTGGATCAGCGAGGGACAGAAAATCTGCGAAGATGAGCGGACGCTGTTCTTTGGCGGCAATTCTCAAACTCGCTGGATTGATTTTTCAATCAAAGTCAAAGCCAGTGAGGGCGATGTGACGCTCGGCGAGACCAAAGAAGGAACATTCGGCGTCCGCGTCTCCGGCCCGCTCACCGTCGACGCGAAACAGGGCGCCGCGATTGTCAGCAGTCGTGGCCAGCACGACGCGGAAGCCTGGGGCATGTTCGCCGATTGGGTCGACGACTATGGACCGGTCGATGGCGAGACGATCGGCATCGCCCTCTTCAATCACCCCAGCAACTTCCGCAATCCGACACGCTGGCATGCGCGGACCTATGGCCTGTTGGCCGCGAACCCGTTTGGAGACAGCGAGTTTCCCAAGGATGCGGTGGCGCCAAAGCAGGACGCTGTAACTATCGCTAAGGGGGACGAGCTAGCACTTCGCTACCGCGTATTGCTTCATCGCGGCGACGCCGAAGCTGCCGGCATCGCGGAGGCTTACAAGGCGTTTGCCGCGCCGACGACAGCAAAGTAGGCTACTTCGAGCTGGTTTTAGCGGCCAAACCGCCTTGTTGCTCTCGGCTGGCGCCAGTCTTCGGCCTCGTTGCTAGCATCGCCGCCGCCCCAATTCAACCCGCAGAATAGCTACGGTCAACTTTATCGCTCCATCTTGCCGATATCGATGAATGACATTCCGGCAGCGTGCCAGCCTGTGGTCCGTCCGATGTTTGGCCCGCGCCGACCCAACGTGTCCAAGAATACTTTCGATCCGAGCGGTTGCTGACGCGGCGGCATTCGACGCTGCTGATCGGACTGCGTGCCGCGCGGGGCCGAGTATTCTTCAAGCTAGGTAGCCAGGGGAACATGCCTGCCAAACTCACTGCTCTCATTCCCTGTAAGAACGAACGGCGCAATATCCGTCCCTGCATCGAGTCGGTCCGCGGCATCGCCGACGAGATTCTCATTGCCGACTCCGGTTCGACCGACGGTACGCTCGACGTCGTGCGCGACGTCGGCGGCTGCCGAATTATCGAGCGGGAATATGTCAATTCAGCCGACTTCAAGAATTGGGCGATTCCCCAAGCCCAGCACGACTGGATCTTGCTCGTCGATGCGGACGAACGCATTCCAGACAAGCTTGCGGATGAGGTACGGGCCGTTCTCGCCGCTCCGCCGCGGGACGTTGACGGCTATTGGATCGGCCGATGCAATCACTACTTGGGTTACCCGATTCGTCATTGCGGCTGGAATACCGACGACGTGATTCGGCTCTTTCGCCGCGATGAGAGCCGTTATGAAACTCGCTGGGTCCACGCCGAAGTCGACCTCCCGCAGAACCGCGTCAAACGACTTAAGACTCCGCTGAGTCACTTCACGACTTGGAACACGGATGAGTATCTGCTCAAACTCAATCGCTACGCGACTTGGGGAGCAATGAACCTCCG
>DASXLL010000354.1:0-4032 GCA_036496265.1 Pirellulaceae bacterium
AATCGAGCGAGGCCATGATCCAATTAAGCAGCATTCACGTGATGCTCCGTCGCCTCGCTCCCATGTCCCGCCCGCCGTTCCACTACCGCACCGCCGCATAAACTACAGAAAACACGAGGATCCTTTTCGGATAGGCTCTGAGTAACGTCGTTCCTAGAAAAAGCATAAAGCCGACGGAGTATCGAATTTAGCCTAAAAGAACGAACCCGGTCAGGCTGGACGCGCGAAATAACGTCGGACATCTCTTCAATACACAAGGAAATCCGTCCCGTTTTGGTTTGGTTTACGAACGGGCTGTGAAAGATGAACGAACGACTTCCTGGGGAACGGCCAACACTGTAGCGAACTTGCCAGGGGTGCAGCGAAATAATTCAGACTCCTGATCAGGCAGTCCCGCGTGTAATCCCCCTTTTGTGCCATATATCGAAGGACCGACGGCTTTGCTATCAGCAGGGAAGCATGCTCCTTTTTGAGGTAAATTGCGGCACTTTTCGACTTTTTCCAACTAGTGCGGCCCCTCGCGACAAGCCGCCGGGCGTCCGGGATGTTGCGCGGATAACCATATTTGAAACGGTCTATGGGCTAACAGGCACAACTGTTGCAATTGCCGGCGAGGGGCCCGGTCGCGCTGATCGATCGGGCGGAGAGACGTTGAAAGGGCGGGTCGGAAGGAAAGCGACGAAACGATCTGCTCGCACTCAGCACTCACAGGGGCAGCTTGTGAGGCGATTGCCATGAGTTATGTTCGATTCGGCACTGTTGCAATTAGTGTTTGGTTGTTTTCAATCGTGGACGCTGGTTATGCGGCCGGCCCGACCGCGAGCGTGGCGGCTGGCGAGGCGGTCGATTTGTTCGCGGCAAAAAATGCTGGCCAAATCAGCGTGCGGCTCATACCGCAAGATGAGAAGTCCGGCCAAGTGCTGATCACGAACAACACCGCGGCGCCGCTCACAATCAAACTGCCCGAGGCGTTTGCCGGAGTGCCGATCCTGGCGCAACGCAGAGGCGGGGGCGGCGGATTTGGCGTGGGCGCCGGACTTGGCGCCGGCGGCGGTAGCGGCGGCACGCAGGGGGTTGCGGGCGGATTCGGAGCTGCCGGCGGCGGGAACGCCGGTGCCATTCGCGGCGGCATGAACGGTGGAGCACCTTTTTTCAACATTGGCCCCGAGCGCGTCGTCAAAGTAAAATTCGTCTCCGTCTGTCTGGAGCACGGCAAGCCGGAGCCCAATTCGCGGATTCCGTACGACCTCGTTCCCATCGACTCTTTCACGAATGATCCAGCCGTAATTCAACTGGCCCAAATGCTCGGTCGCGTCGAAATCGAGCAATCAGCCGCTCAAGCAGCCGCGTGGCATCTTGCTAACGGACTTACCTGGCAGCAATTGACCAACAGAATTGGCGTGCGGCACATCAACGGCACGATCGAGCCGTTCTTTACGCTTCAGACTTTGCAAAAGGCTGAACAGATCGTGCATGAAGCCAAGCGGCGAGCCGGCAGCTACAACTCAAGCGATTCATCGCCCGGCTTGGCCGCGCAGTTTAATCGGCGATGACGTTTGGGAGGGCCAGCAACCTCTTAAACATGAAGGCTCGGTCCGATCATTATCGTTTAGCCCCGACAGTACGAAGGTGCCCAACATCGTGGTCATCCTGGCGGACGACCTAGGTTATGGCGACCTGGGCTGTTATGGGGCGACAAAGGTTAAGACCCCCAACATCGACCGGCTCGCCCACGAGGGCATGCTGTTCACGGACGCTCACTCCCCCGCATCCGTGTGTACGCCGTCCCGATACAACCCTATGACTGGTCGTTACTGCTGGCGTACCTGGGCTGGCCATGGAACAGTTTGGGCAAACGATCCGCCAAGGGCACTGGAAACTGATCCGGGGCCAGGGCGGCGGGGGACACTATCCGAAGGAGGCAGAATTCACTGCGCCCGGCGCTTCGGAGCTTCCCGGTCAGCTGTACGACTTAAAAGAGGACGTTGCGGAGTCACATAACCTCTATTCTCAGCACCCTGCGCTCGTAGCGAGTCTCACGAATCTGCTTCGAAAAATCCAGGAGGACGGGCGAAGTCGGCCGTGACAAAACGGTCCTCGGGATATCGGGCGAGGCAGGCAAGCTTATGACTCGCGCGGTGTGAGGTATCGTGCTGGCCGATCGGTGGGCACAGGCACCTCCCACGAGCACTCCTGTCTCCCGCGATGAGGAGTTGTAAGCGGACAACGCACGCCGCCGGAGAGGCCGCACCCCCGTATTCTTGCGCCTCGCTCCTATGCATCAGTAGCGGTGCGGTATCGCGATCAAATTTGCGTTTCGCCTGTAGCAGCAACGCAGCCAACGGAATCGCGACAAGCAACAACCGAAGCGAGCCAACGACCCAGGCCGGCCGGCATCGCAACTGGGGCAATTCGGTTCCCCAGCACAACAGCGGCGCGAGCATTAGGATCAACGCAACTTCTGTCGATAAACCGCCGAAGAAGCGACCAATCATTAGCAAACTTCCCAACCCGACGACACAGATGCCAATTGACGCACGCAAGTTCGGACGGCTCGTGAGCAGACAGAGCGATGCAACGGTTCCCACAGTTGCCGCGCTGAGAGGCAACGCAGCGGCCCCCCCTTGGAGATAACCGGCCAGCATGATGGAGATGCCCGTACACTGGATGGTCAATGCTAAAGCGAGCGCAATGGAGACGCCTGCGGGAGAACGTTTCGACAGCCAAACAAGTAATCCCCAGAGCGCCCCGACTAAGGCGCTGCACGTGAGCAGCACGACGGTCGCTTGCATTGGCGACCATTGCGGCTCGGCGCCGCCCACGTAGACAGAATTATGCACCAAGATGCGGCCCATCGTTGTAGCTAGCGTGAATCGCAAGAGCCACACAATGGAGCGCGGCACGCGAGAAATCGTAGCCGTTAATTCAATGCCGAGAGCCGCTGGCAGTACAAATGTTAGGAAACGGTCCAAGCCATTGAGTGGCGGCCAGGCGACATGCAATCGCAAGATGTAATAGCCAGCCGCCAATCCGCCGGCAATGCCAACAACCGCAGCTGATTGAAGACGCTCGGTACTAATAGGACTCCATAACCGGCCCATTGAGAGAATGAGAACGGCGCTGGCGACCGCAGCGGTTCCCAGCGCCTCCACGTACAGCAGCGGATCATGCATGGCCTATTTGCCGACGCCTTCGCAATCGATCAGGATGAGCGCCTCGTCGCCGATGGGTCCGATGGCCTTGGGATCGAAACCGTAATCGCTACGTTTGAGCGACAACTCGGTCGAGAATGCTACGCGCTTGATCCCTTTGAAAACGTGCTCTTTGCCTCCCATCAACTTTAGCGTGACGGGCCGCGTTTTGCCGTGCATGGTGAAGTTTCCCTGCACTTCGTAGCCGCCATCGATCGCCTTCACCTGCGTGCTTTTAAAATCGATCGTCGGAAACTGCTTGGTGTCAAAGTAATCGGGCTGCCGTAAGTGTTCATCCCGCTGGGCATTGGCCGTATCGACGCTTTCGGCTTTGATCGACAACTCGAACTTCGAATTCGCTGGATTCTCACGGTCGAGCGAGAACTTTCCTTCGGCCACATTGAAGCGGCCGTGAATCCAACTAAGGTCGAGATGCCGCGCCTTGAAGCTGATCGAAGAATGAACGCCGTCGTAGAGGTATTCGTCCGCCGCCTGGGACAGTTGAGTTAGCGCACCGCCGACGAATCCGCTAACGAGAGCAACCACGAACAGTGAGTTAGATCGTTGCACAATCTGATTCCATAATGCGAGAGGAAGAGGCTAAATCCGCCACGCCGCCCAGCGACGGCTGCGTCATCGTAATTTCGTCATGGGAGTGAGTAAAGCAGCAAGGTGGCTTGGGGTGCATTCCCGTATCTGTGCTGCGTGGTTTCTCGTAAACTTGGGGGCGGTGGCGGCTGTAGGGAGCTTGCACAACGGAGGAAGCCATGGACGGCACGAGGAAGGAACTTCGGCAGCGGTGGAAGGAACGGACCGACGCGGCGTTCGCGAAGATGTTTGC
>DASXLL010000355.1:0-33018 GCA_036496265.1 Pirellulaceae bacterium
GGTCAAGGCACGATCGGCCTGGAGCTCCTGGAGCAGCTCCCGAATCTGGAGGCCGTAATCGTCCCCGTCGGCGGCGGCGGCCTGATTGCCGGCGTTTCTCTCGCTATCAAATCCCTGCGGCCGGAGGTCCAAGTCATCGGCGTCGAGGCCGCCGTCATGCCCAGCCTCACCGAGGCGCTCGCCAGCGGCCGCGTCGTCAAAGTGCCCGCCCGCCCGACGCTAGCCGACGGTCTCGCCACAACGCGACTGGGCGACAACGCGTTTGCCATTTTGCGCGACCGTGTCGATCGTGCTCTGGCCGTATCCGAAGAACGGATCGCCTTGGCCATCTTGCGACTGATCGAGCTCGAAAAAAGCGTGCTCGAGGGCGCGGGTGCTTCGCCGCTCGCTGCACTGTTAAGCGGTCAGCTTCCCGAATTGAAGGGCAAAACCGTGGTCCTGCTGCTCTGCGGCGGCAACATCGATCCGCTCGTCCTTGGCCGCGTCATCGAAATCGGCATGGCTGCCGACGGCCGTCTCGCCCGCCTCATCGCCACCATCAGCGATCGCCCCGGCGGCCTGGCCAAGCTGGCGTCGATCATTGCCGAAACCGGTGCCAGCATTCAGCAGATCACGCACGACCGCGTTTTTTCCGGTCCCGATGTGAGCAGCGTCCGAGTCATGTGCGACGTCGAAACGCACGACGAGTCACACATTGAATCGCTCAAGCAAGCCCTCACCGCTCACGGCATCGCCGTCCGCTCTACCACCTCATAAGCCAAACGAGCGCCGCAGCACATCGGGCCGCAGCTCGCCAAACCGGTGCGCCTTTCCGGTTTCAAGATTGACGAGCGTGACCACCGCCGGGCTGAACAGCAGCGGGTCGATCTTGTAAAAATCGCGTCCAAAACGCTCGAAGATTTCCGCAAACGGCTCACCAAAATCGGCCGACGCTGAGCTGGGGATTTTCGGCCCGATCTTCTGCAGTTCCTCATCGCGATCGCGCAGCCACAGCGTCACCTGGCCGCCGTAGAGAATGGCGTCGTTCGTGCGGCCGATTGCCGCGAGGTCCTCCGCCGCAACCGGCGGCAACGGCGAGCTCCCAAACCCGCTCGCGACTTTCTTTACGTCATAGCCAATCGCGTGCAGCTTGTGCAGCGCCGTTTCCACGCTCCGAGCGACAATCTGCACGCTGCCGGCAATGCTCGCTGTCCGAGCGACAAGCAAAGTCAGGTTCGCCGGTTCCACACCGCACTGCGTCGCAATTTGCTGGCAAACCGCATCCGGCGGCAATTTTGATGTTTCCAGCACCCCGACCACACGGTTCGCTTTGTCCGAGATCCCCAATTCGCTAATTAGCGGCTCCCGCAGCGCCGCCGCTCGCATCGGCCCGCTGCCCATCGCAAAAAACTTCTCGCCCGTAATCTGCCAGCCGGCATATTGCGCCGCCAGGCACGCGATTACAGCCTGATCGGTCTCAATCGTTACGGCTGGCCCGCTGATTTCGCCGCTCGCCGATTCAATTTTGACGCGGCCGCAATCCGCCAGGCAGATTTCCGCTAGCCGCAGGCCAGCCACCAGCCCCCCAGTCGCCTTGACGCCACAGTCGATCACGCGCGTCCCACTAGCGGTCGTCGAAACCGCCAGGTTGAGCCGCTCGGCATCGGCGGCCAGCTCTTCCGCGCGTCGCCAGGCTAATTCGTTGAGTGCCAGCACATCAGCGTTTTACTCGTTTGCCACTGAGCCTTGTAGGGGAGCAATCACCGACACATGAAAGCAGAAGCCGCGATTAGAATGTGGATAACCAATTAGCGAATGCACCCCGGAGGCATTTCGTGGCCAGTCTCACGATTGAAAACTACGTTAAGGCCATTTACCAGATCTCGGCATCGCAGGACCGGCGTGCCGCGGCCACCGGGCAGCTCGCCGACGCTCTCAACGTCTCTCCTGGCACCGTCACCAGCATGCTCAAAACGCTCAGCGAAAGCGAGCTCGCTGAATACATACCTTATGAAGGCGCTCGTTTGACCGACGCCGGCCGCACGCTGGCTCTGCGTGTCGTCCGCCGGCACCGGCTGATTGAGCTCTTTCTCGTCCGCACGCTGAATTTGACGTGGGACGAGGTCCATGCTGAGGCCGAGAATATGGAGCACGCGGTCAGCGACCTCTTAATCGACCGCATCGACGCCTATCTCGGCTATCCAGCGACCGACCCGCACGGAGATCCAATCCCCAAGGCCGACGGCACCGTCGCCGGCTCAACCGGCGGACGGCTATCGAAAAACGTCGTCGGCAGTCGCTTTCGTGTCGTCCGCGTGACCGATCAATCTCCAGAATTCCTTCGCTATCTAACCGAAATGGGCCTGCAAATCGATGCCGAGGGCATCGTCGTCGCCAACCGCCCCGAATCCGGCACCGTCACCGTCGATGTCAGCGGCCGACAAACCACGCTCGCCCACAACGTCGCGGATCGCTTGCTGGTGACCTAGCCCATGAGTGACCTAGCGCTCACGGCAGATCCCGGCCGACTGACCGAGCTCATCAAGTCAGCGGCCCAACATCTCGGCTTTACGCTCGTCGGCTTTTGCCCCGCCATCCAACCGGCCGGCGTAACGCGCCTCTCTGAGTGGCTCGCCCGCGGCTACGCCGGCGAAATGGATTACCTCGCCTCGCGCAGCGCAGCCTATGAGCATCCGCGGCACGTTCTTGACGGTGTCCGTAGCATCGTCATGCTCAGCCTCCCATATAGCGCCGCGCCTGCCCAACTGCCAGCCTCCGGACAAGGTCGAATCTCCCGTTACGCCTGGACCGGCGCCGATTATCACGATGTCATTCACGACAAGCTCAAGCGCTTAGTCACTTTGTTCCTCGATTCAGCGCCAACAGCGCGAGCCCGTGGCGTCGTCGATACAGCGCCGCTGCTGGAACGCGAATTTGCTCAACTCGCCGGCCTCGGCTGGGTCGGCAAGAACACATTGCTCATCAACAAGCCCGCCGGCAGCTACTTCTTCTTAGCGGCCCTGCTAACCGACGCGGCGCTCGTTTATGACGAGCCATTTTCAGCCGACCATTGCGGCGCCTGCCGAGCCTGCCTCGACGCCTGCCCCACGCAGGCGTTCGTTCAACCTTATGTTCTCGACGCCAGCCGCTGTATTAGCTATTTGACAATCGAGCACAAAAGCCCGATCCCACACGAGCTACGACCCGGCATCGGCGAATGGCTCTTCGGCTGCGACGTCTGTCAGGACGTTTGTCCCTGGAATCACAAGGCCGCTGATGCCGAACGCTCAAAATCCACTCCGCCGCCCATGAATCTGCTCGACTTGATAGCGCTTTTCGAGTTAGGCGACGACGCTTTTCGCCAACGATTTCGGCACACGCCCCTTTGGCGGCCCAAACGCCGCGGCATTTTGCGAAACGCCGCGATTGTCTTGGGAAATCAGCGCGCTGCAGCAGCAATCCCAGCGCTCACACACGCCCTTTCCGACGTCGAACCTCTAATCCGCGGCGCCAGCGCCTGGGCGCTGGGTCAAATTGGCGGCCAAGAAGCTCTGGCCGCACTCACAACGCGAAGAAATTCCGAATTCGAAGCATCCGTCATCGAAGAGATCGTCTTAGCAATCCAAATCGCTCAAGCCGCCTGCTCACAATCTTCCCCACGGTGAATCATCGGATCAGGATAACACCCGGGCGAGTCCTCGCCGTACCACTGCGCCAAAGCGAGCTTCCAATCTTCGATACTTCGCGTCTTGGTGAACGCTTCTCGCACCACCAAATGCTGCGGATGCAGCGCCGCGTATTTGATGCCAAACTTCCGCATGTGCGACCCCGCCCGCTCACTGCCATAGAGCGATTCGGCCAACCGAAAATGCTCCAGCATCACCTCCCGCTGCTCGAATAGCGTCGGCGGCGCTGGCAGCGATTTGCCTTCAGCCAAAGCCCGGCACTGCCCAAAGATCCACGGGTTCCCAATCGCTCCGCGGGCGACCGTCACCCCATCCACTCCCGTCTGCTGCATCATTTCCAGGCAATCCTGCGGCGAAAAAAGATCGCCGCTGCCAAGAATCGTTTTATTCGGACCCGCGTGCCGCTTTACGTCCGTAAGAAACTGCCAGCGGCTCGGTCCAATGTACCGCTGCATCACCGTGCGGCCATGAACCGTGATCGCCGCCACTCCCGCCGCAAATGCTCCATCAAAAATTCTGAAAAACTTGTCGCGAGCCTCCGCCGAGTCATCAATTCCGCGCCGCATCTTCACCGTCACCGGAATCTCAGCCGGAACGGCGTCGCGCGTCCGTTGAACAATTTCCAGCGCCACTTCCGGCTGGCTCAAATGAAATCCGCCGCGGCAGCGCCCCAGCACCTTCTTCACCGGGCAACCAAAATTGATGTCGATCACATCAAATCCCGCTTCTACCAACTTTTGCGCTCCCCGCGCAAACTGCTCCGGCTCGGCGCCCATAAGCTGCCCGCCCACCGGCCGTTCCTCATCCGTAATGTGCAAAAAGTGCCGGTTCCGCTGCCGATTGTCCTTCATCGTCACCAAAAACTGGTCCAGCATCACCTCGCAGAGCGAATACGAAGCTCCGTGCCGCCGCGCGAGCAGCCGCATCGGCCAATCGCTGTAACCCGACAGCGCCGCCTGCACGACCGGAAAGCCAATCTCCAGCGGTCCAATTTTTAGCGCCGGCAGCATCATTGTCATTTCCGCAGCACCAACACAGGGCAATGTGCCAGCCTCACCACCCGCTCCGCGACCGAGCCGATCAATAGCCGGGTGATTCCCGTCCGCCCATGCGAAGGAATGACAATCAGCTCGATGTTCTTCTCCTGCGCGTAGTTCGCAATTCCATGAGCCGGCTCGCCCATCAACACAGCCGTGTGAATTCCCGCGTATTGCGGCCCCGCCAACTTCTCGCGAAGTGCCATCTCCACCTGTTCGGTGCGAGCTTGCGGATCGACCACACCCCACACCTCGCCCGCCTCCAGCGGCGCAATGTCGATCAGCACGTGAATGACGTGCAAATGCTCCGGCTGATCGACGAGCTGCCGCCCGACATCAATCGCCGCCAGCGACTCGGAAGAGAAATCAATCGGCACGAGCACCGACCGTTTCGGATAGTAAGCCATGATGCGCCCTCTCGACATTTAGATTGTCAAAAAACTGCTAGCCAAACAACGCTATCATTTCGCCACTCACCCACTCACCCACTCACCATCCACCTCGCTCAAGTTCCAGCCAAAAAATCTGCCTAAGTTCACAATCACCCATAACCGGCAAAGTCCACTCAACCCGCAATGCCTCCCATGACGATACCTGCCGTGCGCATAAAATACGTTTCCGACTGCTAGGAACCGCCATGGCTCGCACGACAATCCGCATTGTAACCCTCGCCGGCATTTTCGGCTGCCTCGCCAGTGTACTTCCGGCTCAAGAGTCCTCGCGGCGAACGGCCAAAAGCCGGCCCGACACGCCCGCCATTAGCGGCGTGCGGCCCAATCTCTCGCCGCCAGCAGCAGTCGGTAGCGAATCACCTGCGACAAACGCGATGCGAAGCCCAGCAGGCGCGCCGCAAGACCAGCTCGTCCCACCATCCACGAGCCCATCCGGCCAATACTCCGGCGGATCGCTCTCAGCGGCCGACCAAACAACCGCCTCCGATTATTCGCCACCCGCGGAGCTTGATGACAGCCGTCTGCGGTCCATCTTGAAACGGCCGAGCACAACGGCTCCGCCGGAAGCGCCTCCCTCAACATTTTCGCCACCACCGGCCGCCTCCTCCATCAACAACGATCTTCTCCGGCGAGTGGACAGCGGCCCCACAGGCAACCTTCCGCCGACGGCCCCACCGACAGCGCCCACGACAAGCACAGGCAAGCCCACCAAACCTTCGATTTCCTCCAACCGCGCCGGACAAACGCTGGCCAGCAGCAGTAAGAGCGCCGCTTTGCGAGTTGAACTCAACGGCCCTCAAGGCGTCACGGTCGGCAAGCCCGCCGCTTATTCTATAACTCTCACTAACGACAGCGATATTGTGGCTGACGAAGTTCAGGTTCGCATGAACATCCCCGCCTGGGTGATTGTCCAAGGCGCTCAGCAGACCAGCGGCGAAACAGGCGCAATTGCCGACGGCCAGGGCGGCGGCCGCCTGATTTGGAACTTGCCCCGCATCACCGCTCACGGTCGCGAGCAGCTCAAGCTGCAACTCGTCACCGGTGAAGCCGACGGCTTCGATATTGCCGCCGAATGGACGTGCAAGCCCGCCGCGGTTCGCACCTCGATTGTTGTTAACCAACCGCAAATCGCCCTCGCCCTCGCCGGCCCGGCCGACATGACATTTGGCGAGGAAAAAACCTTCACCCTCACCGTGAGCAACCCCGGCACGGGCGACGCCGAGCGCGTGCTGGTAGCTGTCGCCTCCGGCACCGCTCCGCCGCAGCAATTCGACGCCGGCATGATTCCTTCTGGCCACAAGAAGGAAGTGCCACTGGCCGTCGTTGCCTCGCAAACCGGTTCGATCGATCTCCAAATCACAGCCGCTGCGGAAAACGGCGTCGAAGCCCGCACCTCGCATAAGATCACCGTGCGTAAAGCGGAAATCAGCGTCGTCATGGACGGCCCACCGCTGAAATTCGCCGGCTCAGAGGCAGTCTATTCCGTCGTCGTCTCCAACAGCGGCAGCGCAACGGCCGACAACGTGAACTTATCGCTGAATCTGCCTGCCGGCGCAAAATACTTGGGCGGCATCGACGGTGCAGCCACATCCACCGGCGGTTTGCGGTGGCGAATCGCGACTCTGCAACCCGGTGCCCGCCGCCAATATGACGTTCGCTTGCAACTCACCGCCGCGGGAACAAACCGCGTCGAGCTCCAGTCGCAAGCCGCCGCCAGCGGCGTCGCCAACTGCGTCGCCGAAACAGAAGTGGAAGCCGTCTCCGATCTTAAACTGGTCGTCAACGACCCAGCCGGTCCCACGCCGCTCAGCGAATCCGCCGTCTTTGAGTTGACGCTCATGAATCGTGGCAGCCAGGCTGCTCGGCAAGTGAAACTGATCATGCAATTTTCGGACGGCGTTGAGCCGGTGTCGTTCGAGGGCTGCGAAGCCCGCATCGTCCCCGGCCAGATCCTGTGCCAGCCGCTCGCGCAGCTTGGTCCCGGTGAGCAAGCCACTCTGCGTATCAAAGCTCAGGCCCGTCAAGCTGGTGCCCATCACTTCCGCATTGAAGTGACCACTGCCGACGACGACGCCCGCCTCGTTTCCGAAGGCACCACCCGGTTCTTCGCCGAAACCGGCCGCGGCAGCGCCGCTGCCACAGCCCGCAAGCCCACCTTGCTGCCGGGAAACTCAATCCCCACAACGCTCCGCTAACGATTCGATGGCACGACACTCTGACGCAAGCTGGAAACATTGTTTCCACGTGAGGCCAACCACAACGCGCCTCGCGATGTGTTCTTGCCGGCTCGTTCCAGGCGCCCCGACCACCTTGCCGATGACACGCAATGTAATCGGAACTGACATTGTGGAAGTGCAACAAGTCGGTAGCATTCCACCACACGTCCAGGCGGGATCACGCCGAACGTGATGCCGCCACGGCTGCCGAGCGGCGCTATTTGTGCGGCAGACTTTCTCGATCCACGGAACGGATCAATGAGACGAGAACACTGCGAGGAAGCTGCACGATGGGGTGAAGCGGCGCCGATCATCCTGCCATTTCCCTCCTCGTCGCCGCCGCCCCGTGCCTTCGACATACTAAGACGGGAGTTGAACCGGCTGCGAGAGCAGACCTGCGCCAATCGTCTTGGGTTTGCGTGTGCTCAACGCTGGAATCATTGGCGGCGTTGGTATCACTGGGTGGCGCGACGCCACAAGCCCTATCAGGCGGTATTTGTCATCGCCAGTCCCAGAACTGGAAGCAATCTGCTGATCGATTACTTAGATTGGCTACCGGGAGTCGGTTGTCTCCCGGAAGTGCTGAACTGGGGAGGGCCAATTGGCCCCAAGAAATTCCTCCATCCCCAGCAAATTGTCAGGCATTTGCAGCAGTCCCTGCAAACGTTGCACACCACGCACCGAACCTGCAAAATCTTTCTGCACGAGCTGAATCATTATCGGCTCACAATCGATGATCTCGAACAAGCGTTTCCGAATGCCAGCTATGTAGTGCTCTATCGCGAAAATCTAGCGGAGCAATATATCTCACGGGAAGTCGCCAAGCTGACGGGTCAGTGGAGTCTTCTGCCCGGCCAGCCGCGGAAGAATGCAGCGATCTCCGTCGATCCAGCTGACCTCGCGCAGTATTGCCAGAAAGTACAACGCGAATACTCGACGATTGCGGAACACCGGGCAATCGCCAAGCGGGGCGCAATTCTCAGCTACGAGGAATTGGTCGCGAACTCGGCTCGCTGCCTGCGTGAGGTCGTATGCCCGCTCTTGGGAGCGTCCTATTCAGAGCCCAAAACCGCCTACCGCAAGCAAAACGTCGAATCGCTGGCGGAACGTGTAACCAACTATTCGGAAGTGGCGACCCTGCTTAACGGCCCGCTCTGCCGATTGCAACTCCATTCGACCCGGGCAGAGAAAAGCACGTCGCAAGCCGCCTAATCTTCCCTGCTAGCGTCATCCGTTTAGCAGGCCGTTGAATTGCTCCTCTCCCACTGGGAGAGGGCTGAGGTGAGGGTTCACAAGCCACTCGCATTACTTTGACTCGAACGACATTGACGCAATTTCGCCATGCCGCCTAAACTTCGCCCCACCACGGTCAAGACTTTGGGAAATTTATGGCGACGAGCGGCCTCCACGCGAGCCCCATCGGCGATACGGCTTTTCGGCCCACTGCCGTTGCTGCGCCAGCGCCGCATTCGCCAACTACGAGCAGAATCGATCCGGCTCACGCGCCCGCCGCGCTAAATACACAGCGCGACCAGCAGACCGCGGCGTCCCTTCCCCCGCAAATCCGGACCAAAACAACCTGCCTCATCAACAACTACAACTACGCCCGCTTTGTGCATGAAGCGGTCGATAGTGCCCTCGCTCAAACGCTCCCGTTCGACGAAATCATCGTTGTCGACGATGGTTCGACCGACGAATCCGTCCAAACTCTCACCCGCCGCTTCGGCGACCAGCCGCGCGTCAGAATTATCTCGAAGCAAAACGGCGGCCAGCTCTCCAGCTTCAACGAAGGTTTTCTGCGCTCGACCGGCGACATCCTGTTCTTCCTCGATGCCGACGACATCTACGAGCCGGCCTACGTCCAATCCATGCTGGGCCTTTACGCCCAGCGGCCGGAGATTGACTTCGCCTTCTGCGCGCTCCGCCTGTTCGGCGCAGATGAGGGCGAGCAATACCGCTACCCCGAAAACACCGACTTCGGCTACACCGCGGCTCTCACCTTTTTCTCGATGCCCTGGCTCGGCAACGCCACCTCGTGCATTTCCGCTCGCCGCCCGCTACTGTCCCGCTTTCTGCCGCTGCCCAATACGCACGACTGGCGCATTCGCGCCGACGACTGCCTCGTCTTCGGTGCCGGCATGGCCGGCGGCCGCAAATACTTTTTGCACGAATGCCTCGTCCGCTACCGCGTGCACGGCAACAACGGCTTTTACGGCCGCGGACTCGACGAGGTCTGCGACTATCCGCGGCTCATGACCCTGCAGCGTCTCCGCGGCGTGCTCGCCCAGCGCCTGGGCTTGCGAAACGACATGGTCGCCGCCCAAATCGCCGCCGAATTTTGCCACCTCCCGCGGCCGCATTGGAACCAACTGCGGCAGTATTCCAAGATGGCCGGCCGCGCTATCCCTTGCCCCGACGTGCGCCGCCCGACCTTGGCCGAAATGTTGGAACACTTCCGCATCTGCAGCCGCGGAATGAGAAGCTGGCGAGATGAGCTAAGAGTCCTGACTGTCCGACTTGGCTGGCGATCGTTAGCGTGAAAATGCCTGTGATAGCTGACAACCCGACGCACAAACGGCCAGTCGCTGGCAACAAGCGACTGACCACCCACTGCATCGTCCTCGGCGGCGACAGGGTCGGGAGTCGGTCGCCGCTTAGCCCATCCACGCCGAACATCGCTCACACAATTGATTCCCGACCCCTTCACCGTTCACTACCTGCCTGTGTGACGCCTGCCGATGCTCCTGCCTGCCTGGCGACCCAAACGGAGACAATCGACAACATTGCCATCGCTGAAGATTGCCACGTGGCGGCGGTTAGTGCAGCTCTGGCGACCGCCAAAAATGATTTGATTTTCTTTCTGCCCCCCGGCGAAAGCTGGAGCGACGACTTCGTGGCGCGGATCCACTCGGTATTTCAAACACGGCCCGAGGCGGACGTCGTTTTTTGCGATTCAGCTGCGACGAGCGAGAAACGTCGCCAAAACAGCCCGGAAATCGACGTTATCGACCTCGGTTTCAGCGTAGTCGCGACCTATACCGGACTTGATTATGTCGCGCGCCCCTTGTCCTGCTTCGCCGTCCGCCGCCGAATTGTCGAGCGCATTCTGCCGCTCGTAAACGATCCCGATTGGGTCAACGAACCCGAGGCGTGCCTGTCAATCGCCGCCTCGCTGGCCTCCGCCCGCACATTTCATTTACCGCTCCCTTTGGTCAACGTCGCCCACGCTGCCGAGAAGCCTGATCCCACCAGTTTTGCCCACCGCCTAAAGACGATGCGGCTCATCGGCAAGATCGCCAATCAACTCGGTCTCAACCCCGACTTCGTCATAAAGTTTCTCGAATTGGAATACAACAGTCGACACAAGGACCTTGCGACCATAATCAACTATTGCCGCCTGCTGCAACAGACTCTCCCCGATACCCGCTCGCGGCGCAAACTGTTGCTTCGCATGCACGGTGCTATGAGCGAACGTCGCGGGGACAAGAGCTCCTTCGGCGGCTATCTCCGTTGCTGGTGGGCCAAGCAGAGACTGCGGTGGACTGGCAAATTAACCGTCTGAGAAATGTAGTCCCCCTCACGCCGTGAGGGACACGAACGAGAACCGATCTTCCATTCAATTGCTTCTCAATTCGCCGCCGACGTCGCTGCAAACAAGTACACTCAGCATGGCCCCTCACCCATCAACATGAGAGGCGGCACGATCATTCCCGCTGGCCACTCTCGGCCAAAAGGTACTTCGCGAAATCGCCCGGCCCTTCCGGCCCAAACGCCGCACAAGCAATCCGTCGCCCTCACCCGCCCCAACCACCGACCAGCCACGCACCAATCGATTTGGCCTGGAGTAAGCCATTTTTAGTCGCGGGGGAAAGCTTAGCACACCAGTGCTAGGCTGCCTGCCGAAACACCACCATGGTCGGCCGAGCCAGCCGCTTCGCTAGTTGCTTCGTCAGTTCGATTGATGGCACTTCAATTGCCCGGTAAGCGCCGATAGCTACCAGCACCGAAGCGAGCCAGCAAACAACCATTGCTAAGGACAAAAGCACAACCGGATTAGCCGGCTGGTGCATGATCCTTTTGCACAATTCGTTGACGATTGGCTGGTGCCACAAGTAGAGCGAATAGCTGATTACACCGAGTGGCGCTAGTAGCTTGTCGATTCGCGATTCTTGGGGGCACTCGACCGCGCGCACGATCCACACGGCCGTCGCCAGAGCGATTGCCGGAACCGTCGCTAAGTCCAGCCAGCCGCGGCCGCTTGTCAGATAGGCCACGCCCAGGGCGAGCCAGCCCACGAGCGGGTGCCACTTCGGAGCACGCCCGGCCAGCACACAATCAGCGACGTACATGCCGAGAAGCCATTCAAAATACAGGCGCGGAAGCATCAAATAGATTGCCGGATCATTCGCGAACGTGATGTGAGCGGTTCGAGTCCAAACTCCAATGCCAATCCGCGCGGCTAGCGATGCCCAGAGCAGCAGGGGAAGGTGCCGGCGGAAGCGGAGCAGTAGGGGATAGAGGGCGTAGAATTGAACCTCGTGTGCGAGGCTCCAGAATGAGCCGTTGATGCTGAAAAAAGTCGTGTCTTTGAACGTATGAATGAGTAGGGCATGACCCAGCACGTCTGAACGCCCGCGCGCTGTCCAGAATGAGCCGTACAGCACGGCGAAGGTCAGCAAGGCGACGAGATACGGCGGATAGATTCGGCCAAAGCGGCGAATACAAAATACGCTAGTGGGCTGATTGGCTGACGTGTAGTGGATCAGGAATCCACTCAGCACAAAGAACATCGAAACGCCGAGCCCGCCCTGACCGAACAGGCGAACGGGCCATTCTTCCGTTTGCCAGCCCCAGCACGCTCCACAGACGTGGAACACCACCACCCAGAGAATCGCGGCCGCGCGGATCGTGTCTAAGCGGGCGAAGTGTTTCATGCGGAACTGTTACCGCGCGCCTTCTTCACCGTCAATCTCAGTTAGCGCCGTAGCGGACGCGCCGTCTCGCGCCCCAGCTTTAACCCATAAATCACTTGCTACGCTACTCGTTTCGTCGGCCGCTTGAGCCCAATCCGAGCCTTCAGGTCACGCAGAACTGGCGCCACGCGTTGCCGACGCCACACGCGATATTGCTCATAGGCAATCGCCATCCGCTCACGAAGCGGCAGATGCGGCCGAAACCAGCGCCACGGTGTTCCCTTCAAATTCGTGAAGTACAGCTCAGCTAGCGGATGCCTGCAGTCAAGTTGCCACGGTTTGGGCTTATAAGCGAAGTGGACGATCCAGGGATCATGGCGTAGGGTCGTGAACTCATTCTCGCTTAAATGAGTGTTTTCCCAGGTTGGCATATCCCAGATAGCCGGGTGCTGGTTCCATCGGTGATCGAGCAACTTCCAGCGTTCCGAGAACAAGACGTTCAAAGCATACTGGTCCCAATATCGAACGTCCTTCTCATTATCGCGCAAGCACCGCAGAGCAGCGTCCGCAACGTTCTCTCTCCGCCAACGAGCAAGGTCCGCCACCATCATTCCGGCATTGAAATACTTGGCCGACGGATTCAGCCCCAACTCTCGGAAATTGCCGATCGGCTTCGGCTCTTCGTCCGTCAAATGCGGCAGCAGCTTCCAGTGGGCTGGCGGATCTAGCATCGGCACGTACGTATCTTGTACCGCTGCACATATCGCACCGTCCAACGGTTCCGACCACAGATGTTCCAGATTGCGGACGACGACCATATCCGCATCCAGATAGATCGCCTTTTCCACGTGCAGCAATTCCGCCAACCAAATCCGCAAATACGTGCTATGACTGACCCATCCTGAAACGGGCAAGGTCTTGATCAGCTTAAGATCCGGTGCCAACCACTCGATCTCTGCTACCCGCGAAAGTCGTGCCTTCGACCGGTCCGAGATACCGCCATCCAGAACGCAAAAACGCGCCGCTCTTCCTCTCGGCAAGCTATTGCGTACCGATCGAAAAAGTGCCGCCACGCCTCGGACATAATTTTCATCCGAAGCAGTGACAATGATCAGCGGGTCTTTGGCGGTCATGGTCTGGAAAACTAACTATTTGTAGTCACCCGAACAATGGAGCTTTATCGCCAATTGGGGCAATCTGCGTTTGACTGTTTCGTCCCTGTTCGGACAACCAGCCGAGCTTGCCTATCTTCCCTTCCTTTCTAGCCACCGAACTATTTTCAAAATTCTCGCCCGGTTTTTCGCGCCGATTGCAATAGAGCTATGGGAGGACCGCCAATGACCGGCATCACGCTCAGTTTGGGCCCAGCCAACCCAAATACATCCCCTGCGCCGCACTAATACGACGCTTAATATTAGTCTCTCGCCTTCGATATTAGTTTTCACAACTGACAGCCGGCCTTACCTTTACGACGGTTTCTCCATCCCGTTCCCCCCAAACATTTTCCAAAATATTAGTCCCCAACTACCGTTTCCAACCTGAAACTTGAAACCTGGAACATGCAACCCCCGGCCCCCACTGTGAAGTGTGGACCTTGGACTTTGGACCTTGGACTTTGGACCTTGGACCTTGGACTTTGGACTTTGGACCTTGGACTTTGGACCTTGGACTTTGGACCTTGGACTTTGGACCTTGGACTTTGGACCTTGGACTTTGGACTTTGGACTTTGGACCTTGGACTTTGGACTTTGGACTTTGGACCTTGGACCTTGGAACCTCGTCTTCCCCTACGCCGCCTGCTGAAACCCCAGATGATGCAGCCGGCTATACACATCGCAGCGCCGCAGCAGCTCCTCATGCGTCCCGCTATCGATGATCCGCCCCATCTCCATCACCACGATCTTGTCCGCCAGCGCGATCGACGACATCCGGTGCGTAATCATCAGCGTCGTCCGGCCGCGAATGAATTGCTCCAAGGCCTTGTGAATCAGCTTCTCGCTTTCCAAATCGATTTGACTTGTCGCTTCATCGAGAATCAGAAATTTCGGATCGCGGAGGATTGCCCGGGCCAGCAAAATCCGCTGCCGTTGCCCGCCGGATAGCCGCCCACCCCGCTCGCCGACCATCGTTTCATAGCCTTTGTCCAACCGATCCACGACAAATCGATGCGCAAACGCCTGTTCCGCCGCCGCCGCCACTGCCGCGTCACTCGCATGGGGCGAGCCATAACGAATGTTGTTCATTACCGTGTCGTCGAACAAGCTCGCCTGCTGTGCGACCAAACCCGCCAGCCGCCGTAAGTTCTTGATCCTCAGCTCGCGAATATCGATGCCGTCCAGCTTGATCGCGCCCGCCGTCGGATCATAAAACCGCGGCAACAGGTTCAGCAGCGTCGTCTTGCCGCAGCCGTTGGGACCAACGATCGCCACTGTCTGCCCAAACGGGATTCGCAGCTCAACCTCGTGCAGCACCGGCTGTCCCGTCGAGTACTGGAACGAAACACCCTCGAAATGCAACTCCGGCTGCTGGCTCTGCAGCGTTTTTGGTTGCGGTAGATCGACAATTGCCGGTTGCCCATCCAAGATTTCGAATACCCGATCAGCCGCCGCAATTCCGCGCTGCACCGTACCCGAAACTTCCGACATCTTGCGCGCCGGATCGCTAATTCCAGCCAGCAACGCAAAAAACGCCAACAGCGAGCTGTATTCCAGCGGCTGATCCATGATCCGCACGCCGAGAAATGAGGTTTCAGGATGCAGAACGAGGTAAGCGCCTGCGGTGATCGCCAGGCAGATGATCGTCATGCCCATGAACTCGCCGCTGCCCCGCCCCAGCGCCGTAAAAAACATGATCCGCATCGAGCGGTGATAATACTTCTTGCCGCTCGTGAAATATCGATTCCGCTCGTGTCGCTCCATCCCAAACGCCTTCACCGTTTGGATGTTCGTCAGCGTCTCGGACAGCAGCGTAAACAGAAATCCCATTTCCTCCATCGCCTTGCGATGCGCCTTGCGCATTGATTTCGTCAGCCGCACCATTACATACGCAGCGACCGGCGCGACGAGCAGCGAGACCAGCAGCAGCTTCCAGCAGATGTAGGCCGCGCCGGCCAGGCACGCCAACATCTTCAGCGGCTCCAAAACCATCCGACCGCACAGCACATTGACCCCATTGAATGCACAATTCACGTCGCTGCTGATCCGGTGCATGATATGGCTCGAATGGCCCTCGCCAAAATGAGCCATTTCTCTGTCCAGCGTCTTGCGAAACAGTCGATTCCGCAAATCGAACATTGCCAGTTGCGTCAGCCGTTCCACGAGCACGAGATTGCCAACCAACATCGCGTCCTTGAGGAGCGTCGCGACAATGAAAAACGTCAAAAAGATTCCCAGCGCAGCAAACGTGTCGTTCGGTACATACCGATGCACCAGCGGTCGCAGCCACTCGGACATCTGCAGCTTTTTTTTGTCGATCGCTCGCTGCTGCGTTAAACGATCCCGCCGTGCTTTCACTTCCCGCTGTCCATCAGCCGGAGCAGCCAAATCCGCTTCAGCCTCGGCTAATTGCTTCTCAGTTTCCGCCAACTTTTCCTTGGCCAGCTCGACTTTATAATCCGCCAGGTCGTGCGGCTTTTTATCCGCAAAAACAATCTCAATCACCGGCTTGATCAGCGCCAAATTGCCGCCCCAGAAGAGGGCGACACTGATCGAGCAGACGACTGCCGCGGCAAACGTGAAGCGACGGCTAAGCGTCAGTTTCACCACGCGGAGGAAGTTTTTCATATTCGCGTTCGCGGCGCGCGGGTTCCGCGCCAAGCTGAGCATCCGCCCCGGCGCGAATGCGGGCGGGACGAAGGAAACACCTTTTCCATTGCGGGAACGGTCTTGTAGCAAAGGCCCGCTCCAACTGCCAAGACCAGTTTGAATTGCCAGGCCTGCCCTTAACACCAAAGCGAGCGAATACTGCCCAGCCTGCGCCGACGAAGAATTCAATCCGACGGAAACGGTGCCGCCTCGCCTTTCAGCTCCGACAACGCGTTGCACGCCGATCGTTGCTCCGCTTCCTTCTTATTACGGCCCCAAGCCGCCTGATAGCGTTGGCCCGCGACCTGAGCGACGATCTTAAAACACTTGCTATGATCGGGCCCTTTTTCATCCAGCAAGTGATACGTCGGCGTATTGCCAAATTCCCGTTGCGCGAACTGCTGCAGCAGCGACTTATAGTTCCCGCCCAGCTCGCCGGCCGCCGCCAGCTCCACCTCCGGACCCAAGTAGGTATTAATGAACTGCCGCGCCGCTTCATGGCCGCCATCGAGATAAACAGCCGCGATCAGCGACTCAAAAACATCAGCCAAGACGGACGGTGGCACCGTCGGCGTCGTTGTCATCCCTTTACCCAGGATCAAAAACTCCTGCAGGCCAAGCGCTTCACTAATCTTGGCGCACGTCTGCCGACTGACAACGATCGACTTTATTTTCGTCAGCTCACCTTCCAAGTACTGCGGAAACTGGCGAAACAGCAGCTCGCAGACGACCAGGCCGAGAATCGAGTCGCCGAGAAATTCGAGCCGCTCGTTCGATGCCAGCCGGTGCTCGGCGCCCGAGGCATGCGTCAACGCGGCCCGCAGCATCGCCTTGTCGCGGAATACGTAACCAATCCGCCGCTGGCAACGGGCCAAAAGATCGTCGCCCGGCGAAGCCGAGGGTGGTGGTGGCGAGGGCGATTCGAGAGCGTCAGTTTCAGCGGTACTCATGACAATTCCTCGTCCCCGGCCTCTTGCCGCAACCCTAATGGGCCGAATACCTTTTGTCAACGGAAACTGCCATGCGAATCGTCTTGTGCTACCCAATTGAGCGACGACATTACGACCAAATCTGTGCCGCCGCGCCGGGGCATGAAGTCGTCGATGCCGGACAGGAAAAAATCGCCACCGAGCTCCTTGAGGCCGACATCTTCTGCGGCCACGCCAAAGTGCCCGTGCCCTGGCCCGACGTCGTCCGCCGGGGCCGACTGAAATGGATTCAATCGTCGGCAGCCGGGCTCGATCACTGCCTGACGCCCGAAACGATCGCTTCCGACATCATTGTGACCAGCGCCTCCGGCCTCTTCGCCGATCCCGTCGCCGAGCAAACGCTGGCTTTGACCCTCGGCCTCTTGCGGGGTCTCCCGACGTTTTTTCGAGCCCAGCAAAAACGCGAGTTCATTCGCCGCCCCACGCGCGATTTAACTCAAGCAACGGTCGGCATCGTCGGGCTCGGCGGCAACGGCACGCGAATCGCCGAAGTTCTGCGGCCCTTTCACACACGGATCATCGCCACCGACATCTTTACCACGGATAAACCGGCTGGTATCGATGAATTGTGGCCAGCCGATGAGCTCGATCGCCTGCTGGCCGAGTCAGATATTGTCATCTTGTGCGTTCCGCTCAACGCCGCCACCCAAGGCATGATCGCCGCGCCGCAGTTGGCCCGCATGAAGCGCGGGGCGCTCCTAATCAACGTCGCCCGTGGCCCCATCGTCCTCGAAAAAGACCTCGTCGCCGCTCTGCAATCCGGCCATCTAGGCGGCGCAGGCCTCGACGTAACCGAAATCGAACCTCTGCCGGTTCAAAGTCCACTCTGGGACCTCCCGAACGTCATCATCACGCCCCACGTCGGTGCCCAGTCTGTCCGCCGCGCCGACACCACGACCGACCTCATCTGCGAGAACCTCCGCCGTTATTTTTCCCCCCGCCCACTCATCAATTTCGTCGATAAAAAGCTCGGTTTTCCGACGCCTGCCGCCCGCCGCGGCGAAGTGCCCCACTTCTGACGCCAAAAATCACAAATTTCTTAGACAAAAGTCGGTGGCGGGCGCATCATAAGGCGTACATGACAATCCAGGGTGATTTTGCGCAGCAGGTTCGCGACTGCACCGATCGGCTCTCCGCCGTCGGTGTTGATGCGCTCGGATTGTTGTTCGATCTGACGGCGCATCGCCTGGTCCGCTTTGCCGCGACGGTCACCCGGCAGCAGCACGACGCCGAAGACGCCGTGCAAACGACGCTGGTCCGCCTGGCCGCTCAGCCGCGTTCGCTGGTCAAAGTCCAGTGTCCCTGGGCCTATTTGCTGCGCATGGTGCGGAACGAAGCGCTCCTCATTGCTCGCCGCAAGCAGCGATCCTTAGCTGCTGGCGACCTCTCCGATCTCACGACGCATTGCCCGGTCGATGAGGCCGAGCGAGAAGAATCGCACCGGGCTGTCTGGTCCGCCTTGCGAACGTTGCCGCCGGAGCAGGCTGAAGTCGTGGTCTTAAAAATCTGGGAAGAGTTGACATTCGCCCAAATCGGCGACGTGCTGCAAATCTCGCCCAACACGGCAGCGAGCCGCTATCAATACGCCATGGTCAAATTGACGTCGCGGCTCGGCAAGTCGCAGCGCCCAGCGACGCGGGAGGCCATTTATGAATAGCTTTCCTACCGGTCGCCCTGAACCGACTGATGTCGAATTGCTGATTTCCGCCGCCCGCGACTACGTACGCCCCTCCGATGATTTGCGACCACGCGTTCTCGAAACGGCACGCACCGAGCGCCGCGAGCGCCGCCTGCAGCGCCAGCTCGCGCAAATGGCTGCCGTCGTTTTGCTCATGATCACCGGCTTGACCGTCTATCATCAGCCCGAATCGTCGGATCGCGCGGGAGCTTTTCTGCCGACGGTCGAAGCCATGTCGGCTGAGTCGCAGGTCGAAGCCGCGCGGTTTGCGGATCATGCCAGCTGGGAAACGGTCGAGTCGTTTACCGATCTGCGGCGGCGGCAGGCGCAATTGCTGCGGCTTTAATGCGGCTCTGCAATTGCTACGACTCCGCGATTGCTTCGTTAAGCAAATTCGCTTCAGCCGCGCATCTGTCTTGTGACGCTCTGATGGTTTGGCTGCACGGGGTTATCTGCCCGTGCATTTGGGCGCCTGATTTGCGCCCGCTTTCGCTGGAATTGGTCCGCGCATGGAAACTGCGACTCTCGACGATTTCATGGCTTGGAACGATCAGCTCGCCGCGGCGGTCAATGCCGGTGTGCCCCTTGATCTGGGACTGGGCTCGGGCACCGACGACGCGGCGCTGGCGCTGGAGAAGATTAACGCACTCGTCGCCCGGCGGACGAGCCAGGGGGCCTCGCTGGCGGCTGCAATTCAAACGAGCGATCCGGCAGTGCCGCCGGCATATCGCAGCCTGATGCAACTGAGCTTATCGACCGGCACGCCGACGGCTGGACTCTCGCTTTCGCATCGGCTGGCCCAAAATGTCGATCGGGCGTGGGATGTTGGCAGGCTGGCACTGTTCTATCCAGTCATTGTGTGCTGCTTTGCGTTTTTGGGGATCGTCGGCTTCTGCCTGTATTTTGTGCCCGTGTTGGAAGCCACTTACGAGAGCCTAAACGTCAAAACGGGCGCGGGACTGTGGGTGCTCGAGTCACTTCGCAGCACAATGCCTTATTGGGCCTTGGCCTTTCCCGTCGGGCTCGTTGTTTCGGTGCTCTGGGTGCGGCGGCGATCGAAGCCCCTCGATGAACGGCGCCGCGAAAGGTTGCTCGATTGGGTTCCCGGTGTTTGGCGAGCCAATTTTGACGAGCGGACCGCGAATTTTGCGGAGACGATGGCGACGCTGCTGGAGAGCGGCGTCCCGTTCGCCGACGCCCTCCAGATTGCCGCCGGCGCTTGGAACGATCGGTCACTGGCCGAATTGACCGTTAACTTCGCGTCGCCGGCCAATCGCGGATCGGCAGTGAACGATGGCGGCAAACTCGCTTTGCGCCTGCCCCCGTTTCTGTGCTGGGCGCTCTTGCATTCCGAGGAGACGACGGGCCGGGCCTGCGCCCTGAAAGCCGCCGCGGATGTTTATCACCGGGCGGCCGTTCGGCGCCAGGAACAGCTCAGAATCATCCTGCCGCTCGTCGTAGCAGTGTTGATCGGCGGCGTGGCGACGTTGCTGTATGGGTTGGCATTGTTCGTTCCCGTCATCGAAATGCTTCGCGGGCTCGCGTCGCAATACTCAAGCTAATCGTTGTTGGTATGCCGCAGTTTCGTTATCAGGCCCTGAACGCCGAAAACCAACCCCTTGCGGGAGAAATCCTGGCGGACAGCGTTGCCCAGGCAATCAGCCAGTTGGAAGTCGCCGGCCTGACGGTGCAATCGATCGGCTATGCGTCCGGCCAGCGACCAGGCTTGCCACCTCCGCTGGTTAAAAGCGACTTGCCACAGCTCTCCACGGCTGAGCAAGCGGTGCTGGACGCGCGGATGGTTCAAATCGTCGAGCGCGGGCGATCGTTGGTGCCGGCGCTGTCGGCCTATGCCGCGGAGATGCCCTCCTCACGATCTCGTCGGCAGTTGCTTGATCTGATGCGAATTCTGCAGTCCGGCGAAACATCGCACGCAGCAGCGGCTCTCTCGCACAAACCCGCATACTGGATCCCGTTGCTGGCGAGCGCCGCGGATTCTGGCGACCTTTGCCAAATGCTGCAGGCGTTTCTTCGCGACTATCAACCATCGACGGAATCATCGCCGCGCGGGCGCGGCGGGCTCGTTTATCCGGTCATCGTCGTTTGCTTTGCAGCGGCCGTGTTTTGGTTCCTCGGCATCGTTGTCATTCCGGTATTTCGCGATCTGTTCGCGGGCTTCGGGTTGCGTCTGCCGGAGCTGACACAAGGGGTCCTATCGTTTTACGCTGCAATCACGAACGTCACCTTCGTCGGCATCGTGGTTGCCGTGGGAATCGTCGCGTTCATCGTTAGTCGAATTTTAAGGACCGCTGCTGGCGGCCGGGCCAGCGGACACGTTGCGCGGCCACCCGGTCGATCGGCGGCACTTGTCCAGTTTTCGCGATATTTGGCGGAGCTGCTGGACGCGGATTTTGAGCCGGCCAGCTCGCTCCGCCTGGCAAGCTCAGCCGTCGATCGACCGCGGTTGAAGATGGCTGCGTGGCGCATGGCGAGCCAGATCGAAGCGGGCGGCCTGGTTGAGAGTGTCACAGATCGACGAACTGTTACCGCCAGCGTGCTACACGCCGTAACGGCCGATTTGCCCCGTAGGGCGCGAACTGCGACGTTGCGAGAGATCAGCCAATGCCATGCCGAGCGGGGTGGCGCCGCGCCGGCCTGGACGCAAGGTGCGTTCGAGCCGATTTCGATTTTGGTCGTGGGTTTCCTGGTGGCGATGACCGTCATCGGGCTGTACTTGCCGCTGTTGTCCTTGATTCAAGCACTGAGCTGATCGCATTTTTGCCAAGATTATGGAACCGTCGTTTCCCACATTTCAGCGACTCGCGCTCGGCGACGTGCCGTTGCCGGCGATTTGGCAGCGGTCGGCGACGATCGCACAGCGGCATTCATTGCTCCGGCTGATTGCCGTGGCGATCGAGCAGAATGTGCCGCTGGCGCCGCTCATCGAAAACTGGGCCGAAGACGAACGCGGCTATCAGCGCACGCGATTGCGAAAGCTGGCTGCAGCGCTCAAGTCCGGTCGCAGCTTGCCGGACGCGATCGAAGAAGTCACCGGCGTTTTGCAAGACGAAGACCTACTAGCGATTCGCTTTGACTCGCAAATTGGCACACGTGCAGCCGCCGTGCGGCAATTGCTTTCCCGCCGCAATCCAGTGTCGCTAAATCCAACGCGAAAAATCCGCGGCGACCTCATTTATATCGTCGAAGTATTGTTCGCTGCCCTGCTAATCGTTCCCTTTTTGTACCTGAAGATCATTCCGGTCTATCAGAAGATGATGCAGGAGTTCTCGACGGAAGTGCCGACGGCATTCGTGTGGTCAATCCAAGCGGCCAGGATTTTTGTCAGCCTCTGGTGGGTTTTTGCGCTGGCCTGCCTGGCGGTTGGCTGGTGCGTGGTTTCGACCAAAGCCGGACGCTTCGTGAGACATTTCATTTTTGACCGCTGGCTGAGATCGGCCCGCGAAATCTATTCGGCGGATGTGCTCCAGAAGCTCCAGATCGCCAGCACGGCTGGCCGGCCGATTCCCGGCGCGCTATCGACGCTCGCCCGCTACTACTTCGCGCCGCAAATCCGCCACAAGCTGCTCTTTGTCCGCAACGAAGTCGAGCAGGGTGCCGACGTTTGGCAGAGCATGGCGGCCGTGGATCTCATTTCTCAACCAGAACAGCGGTTGCTGAAGACAACGGATCGCGTTGGCAATCGCTCCTGGGCACTCGGTCAACTAGCCGAGATCAAAACGAACCGCTCGCGGCGGCGCTGGTCGTTCCTCGCCCAATGGATGTTGCCCGCGCTAACTCTCCTGTTGGGATTCATCGTGCTGTCGCAAGCTTTGATGATTTTTCAGCCGCTCGTTCGCATGATCGAGGGCTTGCTATGAACCGACAAACTTTAAGCCGCAGCAGTTGGACGCAGTGGGCGCGTCGTGCCGGTCACGGCGGCACCAGTTCACTCGAAGTCATCATGGCTTTCACGTTGCTCACCAGCGTCCTCGCGTTCTCCACGCCGCTGATTGTCCGCCACCAGCGGCTTGTCGCCGCCCAGCGCGAATATCGACTTGCGCTCGACGAAGCCACAAACCAGCTCGACCGGCTCTCTGTTATGCCGCGTGACGAGCTCGCCGCGGCCGTCGCGCGCCTGCAACCATCTGATTTTTTGGCCGAGCGACTACCCGGTGCCAAACTGCACGGCGAACTTCAAGCCGCTGATATCGGCCAGCGCATCACTGTTTCAATATCGTGGGGCGATGAACAACGGACAGCCGCACCAGTCACCTTAGCCGCCTGGTTTTTCCCCGAATCGCCCAGCACGAAACCAGCTGCTGCCCGGAGGACCTCGCCATGAAACAAATCCTCCGCCCATCTCGCCGTAATGGCGTTTCGCTCATCGAGCTGATCGTAGTCATGTCAGCGGCCAGCATTATTCTTTCGCTGAGCGCGGGGCTGATTCACCGCGTCATGCACGCCGAGACAAAAGCCCGTTCCCTAGCCGCCATCGAACGCACGTCACTTCGTCTAGCCGACGTCGTTCGCCGCGATGTCCACAGCGCCGCTCATGCTGTTACCGACGCCGGGCAGCTCGCGGATGGTGCCTTTCTGCAGCTCGAAACTTCGGACAACGGTCACATCGAATACCACCGCGAAGAACAAACGATTCATCGCCTCCAACTTGATAACGACCGAATTATCGCTCGCGAGCAGTTCGTGTTTCCCTCCGATTTTGATGTGCAGTTGCGATCCGAAACGTCCGGCTTAGTCGCCCTCACGTTGACGTCACACAAGCCAGACAGCATAAGCCGGCCCGAGGACCCGATTCGGCTGGCCACATCATTTGCCATCGATTTGCAGGTCGTCGCGGCACTGAGAGGAGCTGGCCAATGAACCCTAGACACCCTCACAAATGCCGTCAACGCCATCGCCAGGGCGCCATCCTCATCGTTGCTCTCGTCTGCTTGGCCATCGTCATGGCCCTCATCGGAGGAATGCTGCTTTGCGCCTTACGCAGCACTCGCCAATTGCGGTCCGAGCGCGACTTGCGGCAATGCGAGCTCCTACTGGCCGCCGGAATCGCCCGCGCCACGCATCAATTCGCGACTGCCTCCGATTACCGCGGCGAAACTTGGCAATTGCCAGCCGAACAAGTCAGCAATAACGCGGCCGGCGAAGTCACGATCCGTCTCAATCCCGACGCGGCATCCAATCAGCCGCAAATCGAAGTCATCGCCGAATATCCGGCTGGCAGCGAAACATCCGTCCGCCGTTCACAAACCATTCCCGTCCCAATTACCAGACCCGCCCGCCAGGAGTAAACCATGACCATTCGCCACACCAGCCTCCATGTAAGAAAAAAACGTCCCGGCTTTACGCTCGTCGAGCTCCTGGTCGTCATTGCGATCATCGGCGTCCTCGTCGCACTGCTCTTGCCAGCCGTTCAATCTGCCCGCGAAGCTGCGCGGCGCGTCTCCTGCGTCAACAACATCACGCAGCTCGGTCTTTCGCTGCACAACTACGAATTTCACTATGAGTCGCTGCCACCTGGCGTCACCAACCCCGACGGCCCGATCCGCAATGAGCCCCAAGGCAACCACGTCAGTTGGATTGTCAAAATCTTGCCCTACATGGAGCAAAACGCTCTCTACCGCCACTTCGATCAGGCCGCCGGCGCGTATGCCGACGCCAATAGCGAAGTTCGGTCGGCACGGATTCGCACTTTGGAATGCCCCTCCGACGGCACGCCGTTCATGAACTCGCTGAACACCATCGCCCGCAGCAGCTATGTCGGTTGCCATCACGATGCCGAAGCTCCCATCGACAAAGACAACCACGGCCTCCTGTTCTTGAACAGCAAGGTCAAATACTCCGAAATCTACGACGGCAGCAGCCAAACCATCTTGATCGGCGAAGCACTTACCAGCGCTGATGGTCTCGGCTGGGTCTCCGGCACACGTTCCACGCTCCGCAATACCAGCGTCATCGAGCAAAGCCAGCCGCGATTCGCCGCGCCCCAAAAAGCAACCGACGAAAAAGAAAAAGACAAGGAAAAAGCCGGCACACTGTTCGTCGGCGGCTTCGGCAGCACGCACCCCAACGGCGCGAACTTTGGCTTTGCTGACGGTTCCACGCGGTTCGTCGCACGCAGCGTCGAGCCCGACCTCCTCCGCCGCCTCGGCAACCGCGCGGACGGCGAAATCATCAAGAATTTGGAGTAATTTGCCTCAGTGAATCGCCAATTTGACAACGGCTGGATTTGAGCTATTTATTGAGTTGACTCGTCATCCATCTCATCAGCCGTTCAACTGTCGTCCCATTGCGCTGAACCGCTCGGCCTCCTCTCTGCTGCCTGCAGCTTCTAGCGCATCCGCCCGCACAGCGGAAGAGCGACACCAGCGCGGCGCCGCTACAGGGAGCTTTGCTATGCAGGTCGGACTGCGCGCGCGTGATCGTTGGGCAATTCCGCGTTTTGCTTGCGGAATGTTTGTCGCCTTTTGCCTGGCGACGTCGTTGACTCGTGCCCAAGACCTCGTCCATGTCGAGGAAGATTGGGAGCTTGTCGTCGCGCAGCCGGATGCCAACAGCGCCGGCCCCCAAATCATCTGCACGATGTCGCCGTTTACCGACATCAACGGCACGTATTTCACGTTTGAGATCAATCATCAATCCGTGCCCTATTGGGCTCCTGGCGGGCTGACGCTGCACCAATGGTCGGGCGAAAGTTTGATCCAGAGCTTGAACCGCAGCGACCGCTCGGTCATGCAAACGTCCAATGAAACGGTCACGTGGACGCAAGTCCTCGACTCGCAGGGAGGCAGTCTGACGTTTCAAGTCAAGAGCGGCCATTCAAGCACCTGGGGCGACTTCGGCAAATCAAATCACTTGCTGATCCATTCCAATTCGGGCCTCAGCAACCTCAACACCTACACACCCGATGTCTCTGCTGGCCGCTCCGGCGTTGCCTACGCCGCTAATCGCGTCACGTCGCTCAGGATTCTGCGTGTCCGCGGCACGTTGTCCGACGGCACCACTGCGACGGACAACACCGTGCGCGTCGTGCATCAACTAGATCAATAATCCTTTCGCTTCATTGTTTCATCATCTTGCTTCCTTCCACCGGCGAATCTCAAGGCAGACTTTCATGAAATCTCGCATCCACCACCAGCGCCGCGGAAACATCATCGTCATGACAGCCTTGATGTTGACCGGCGTGATCGCCTTTGCCGCGTTCGCGGTTGATTTGGGCTACCTCTACGCCGTCCGCGTCGAGCTGCAGCGCTGTGCCGACGCCTCGGCGATCGCGGCGGCCTGGGAGTTGATCGACAAAGACGGCCCGGCCGGCACGCAAACCACCACGCGTTTGACAACCAATGCCTCGACAAAAGCCTCGCAATTTGCGGCTCTCAACCACGTCGCAAGTGAGGCCCCCGCTCTCGGCGGAGGTGACGTCGTCGTCGGCTACATGGCGAATCCTTCCAGCCCCAGTGACGCACTGATTACTACACCGACAGGATCCTTGCCCAATGCCGTGCAGATCCGCGTCCAACGCACCAGCGACCAAAACGGCCAGGTCCCCCTCTTCTTCGCCCGCGTGCTGGGCTACGACAGAGAATCCCTAACCGCGCAAGCAACCGCGGCCTACGTTTCCTCGTTTAGCGGCTTCAAAGCGCCAACCAACGGCGACACCCTCAACATCTTGCCCTTCGCGCTCGATCAGGACACCTGGAACAATTTGACCACAGCGGGTAGCGACGATTGGTCGTATAACGCCTCGACAAAAACGGTTTCAGCCGGCTCTGACGGCGTCAAGGAAGTCAATCTCTATCCCCAAGGCACCGGTTCGCCAGGCAACCGCGGCACGGTCGATATCGGCAGCAGCAACAACAGTACGGCCGACATTGCCCGCCAGATTGTGTATGGCATCAACTCATCCGACCTGGCCCACCTCGGCGGTTCGATTCAGTTCAATTCCAGCGGCGTTTTGCACCTCAACGGCGACACGGGCATCAGCGCCGGCGTGAAAGACGAGCTGGCGTCGATCATCGGCCAGCCGCGAATGATTCCGATCTTCAGCAGTGTTGTTGGTCCCGGCAACAACGCCGACTACACGATCGTGAAGTTTGTGGGCATCCGCATTCTCGACGTGAAATTGACTGGCAGCATGTCAACCAAACACGTCACCATTCAGCCGTGCAACGTCGTCATCAAAGGCGGCATCTACAGTTCCGGCGCCACCACGACGCAATACGTCTATTCGCCCGCCTGGCTTGTTCGATAACAGCCATCCGTTTTGGCAGCGACCAAGCAAAAAGCCACTTAAAAGTGGCTTTTTGCGTTTCATAGGGCATTGAAGTGCGCGGCCCGCAAAGTTAATGTTGTCCGTGTAGGTTCACTATTCTTCCTGTTTTCACTTTTGTGGAGAACGAGATGAGCACGACACGGACTTTCAAAATGGAACGCCTCGAGGACCGCATTGCCCCGGGTTCCTGCCATTGCAGTTGTGGCGGCGGCCACAGCAATCATGGCAATAGCAACCACAGCAATCGCAGCCATCGCAGCAACCACAGCAACAAGAGTAATCGCAGCCATCACAGCAACCACAGTAGCCGCGGCCACGGCTGCCACTAAGCCGGTTGCCTACGAGATGTTGTCATCTCGCTGCTTTTTCACGGGTTGGATGCGGTGCCCACGTGCGGCGCATCCGACCGTTTTTTCTCACTCAGGAAGCATTTCGCCACGTGCAGGAAGCTGCATCTTTTGAGTGATCGAAAATGGCCAGGCGAATCACCAAATCCCGTTGTTCGATCTGTCGAAAGCGGGGCCGGGAAACATATCTTTACATGCGGCGGCGGTTCGTTTTCGACATCGATCTGGCTCGCAAGATTGTCTCCGACGGGCGGTCGCCGGTTGAACTGGACCAGGACGATGTGCGGTTTGCCGTCGATTCGTGTCGGGTTAACCGCAATCACGTCCCACACGTCGATCCAACGATTCCCGGAATCATCAGTCACGTCTTCTACCCGGAGGACGGCCAGATCGTGCAGGGGCACGTCTTCATCGACGGACATCATCGGGCGGCCCGCGCGCTGGACCTGAATCGGCCGTTTTTCGTCCATGTGCTGAACGAAAACGAAAGCCGGCAAATTTTGATTCGCAGTCCTGAGCCGAATCAGCTGGCGGCAACCAACGGCCACGAGCATTAGTCGACTCCCGGCAATTACCTCCCAATGGTGCCACGAGTTTTATGGCTACGGCGCTGGAAATCGACGACTTTCCGCATCGCCGGCTTCGCGACCTGACCATTCGCGCCATTGCCGACGGTGCCGAATACGTCGTCAAAAACCCGCGCACGCGAAAATACCTCAAGGTCGGCCCCGTCGAAGCATTTTTATTGGAACGGCTCGACGGGCAGACTTCGACCGGAGAGATTTGCGGCTCGTTTGAAAAGCAGTTTGGCGAGCCGTTTTCGCCGGCCGATTTGAACGCCTTTTTGGATGTTGCCCGCTCGCAAGGACTTCTCGAAAGCTCCCCAAAAACGGCAGCAGAGCCCGCCCGCCGCTCAACTACCTGGTGGGGCTCGGTTCAAGCGGCCTGGCGGAAATTGCGCAAGCAGAATCCGCTCTTTATCCGCGTCTCGCTGTGCGATCCCGATCGCTTTTTGAATTGGCTTGAGCCGCGGACGCGCTTTTTGTGGTCGCCGACATTCGCGAAATTCGCAGTCATCGGCATGGTCGCGGCGTTCGTCGTTGTGCTCGCCAACCACCGGGAATTGATCTCCTTATTCACCACGCGCTTGCATTGGCAAACGCTGGCGATCGCCTGGCTCACCGTCATCGCCGCCACCGTCTGCCACGAATTCGGCCACGGCCTGGCCTGCAAGCGGCATGGCGGCGAGGTGCATGAAATCGGCGTGCTCATGATGTTTTTCATGCCGTTTCTGTTCTGCAACGTCTCCGACGCCTGGCTATTGCCGTCCAAGCGTCAGCGGCTGCTCATCAGCTTCGCCGGCGTCTACATCGACCTGTTGATTTGGATGGTCGCCGTATTCGTTTGGCGTTTGACGGTGCAAGACACGCTCGTCAATTTCCTCGCCTGGATTGCGCTCACTGCCTGCGGCGGCCGCACGTTTTTCAATCTCAACCCGCTGATGAAGCTCGACGGCTACTACCTGCTCAGCGATTGGCTGGAGATTCCAAACTTGCGGCGGCGGGCCTTCGAGCGGTTGATGGCTCATTTTCGCTGGTTACTATGGGGTGCGGCGCGGCCGGCGCAGATCGAGCATGGCCCAGCGCTGCTGGCTTATGGCCTCTGCGCGTGGTCGTTCTCGGTGGCCTTTCTGCAGGTCGCGTTTTTTGGCTTGATTCGCTGGTTCGGTGGACTGGTCGGCCCGGCCGGACTGATTGCCGGCACAATCGTGTTCATTCAACTACAACGCCGCTTGTTCGTGGGCTTTGGCGGCGGGGAGGTAACCAAAATGTTCGTGAAGCGATTTTGGCGGACGGCGGCCTGGGCGGCGATCATCGGCGGCGCGTGCCTGTTGCCATTGCCCGACCGCACCAGCGGCACGTTCCAGGTTCGCCCCGTGCGGCGCGTCGAGCTGCGAGCGCCCGTCACCGGCTTTCTGCGGACCGTTGTCTTCGACGAAGGCGATCAAGTTTCGACCGGCGCCCTCGTCGCCCGCTTCGAGATACCCGATCTCGCCAGCCAGATTGCTCGCAAGATGGCCGAAATCCGTGAATCGGAGGCCGACTTGCGACGGCTGGAGGCCGGCCCGCGCCCGGAAGAGCTGACCGAGCAGCGCGAAAAGGTCAAGCGCGCTGAAAAATGGCGCGATATTGCCGAAACCGATCTGGCTCGCTCGGGGCGCAGTCTCGCTGAGGAGCTGCAGCGCTTGGAGCTCCGCATTGCCCAGTCGCAATCTGAGTACGACTACCGCCAGGAGCTGCTTGTCGCGGCTGACAACCTGCACAAACGCGGCGGCCTCGCCGAAATGCAGCTCGCCGAAGAGCGTAAGCGAAAATCGATCGCCGAAAACGAGCTCAAGCAAATCGAAGCCGCCAAGCGCTCCCGCGAAGCGGAGGGCGTGATCGTTTTCGAAGGTGAGCTGGCCCGCCGCGAGAAGGAGCTCGCCGACACCAAGGCCACGCTCAAACTGCTCGAAGCCGGCAACCGCCCGGAAGACATCGACGCCGAGCGGGCCCGCAGAGCCCGGCTCGCCGAAGAGTTTAACTTCCTCAAGGAGTTGGAAACAAAGGCCGAAGTCTCCACGCCCGTCGGCGGATTAGTCGTGACACCGCGACTCAAGGAAAAGTCCGGCCAATACCTAGAGAAAGGCGAGTTGATCTGTGTCATCGAAGATTTGTCGAGCTTAGAGGCCGAGATTGCCGTCAGTGAGCAAGACGCCAGCCGGATCGCGTCGGGTGAATCCGTTTCGCTCAAGCCTCGTTCGCAGCCTTATCTAACGCTGCACACGGAGGTCGATCGCATCGCCCCTGCGGCAACCCTCGCCGAAAAGGCAACCCATAGCACCGTCACCGTCTATTGCCGCCTCGACAACGCCGACGGCACCCTTCGCAGCGGCATGACCGGCTTCGGCCGCATCCACCATCAAAAACGCCCGCTGGGATTGATCGCTTTGGACCGCATCCAGCGGTATCTGCGCACCGAATTTTGGTGGTAAGCACTCGCCGAAGCGTAAACCGCCCAACCAAACGGCGAGCGGGAGGCGTCAGCCTCCCGGTAATCCTCCATTTTCACAGCCTTCCGATTCATTCGGTTAGGCAACTCTAGAACAGCTCCGCAATCGGCGGCGGCTCAGCCAATCGCATCAGCTCCCGCGGAATCCCCGGATCAAGCCGCATCTGGCCGACGTCAAACAGGGCGTGCAGCACGGTCGAATGCAAATTCGCCAGCGTAATCGGCTCGCTCGCCGGCGCATCATTCTTCCGCGTCGAACTCCCAATAATCTGCCCCTTCCCCAGCCCGCCGCCAAAAAACGCCAGCGTCGAGAGTCCCGGATAATGATCCCGCCCGCCACGCGCATTAATCGTCGGCGTCCGGCCAAAATCGCCCGTAATAATCAGCAGCGTTTTGTCCAATAACCCTCGGGCCGTGACGTCATCCAGAAACGCACTCACTGCTCGATCGACCGGCGGCCCCAGCATATCCATTCCCGCCCCAATCCCCGGGTTGTTCCCATCCGCGTGCATGTCCCAGCCCGAATTCTGCACCGTGACGAACCCGCAGCCCGCTTCAACTAGCCGCCGAGCCATCAACATCTGCTTGCCGAGCGATGACGGCTGAAACAACTTCTTCCCCACCCGAAAACCACTCGTGTTATACCGCTCGATCGTCTTGGCATCTTCCTTACTAATATCAAAAGCCTCGCCCGCCCCGCGGACGATCATTTCGAGCGCTTGTCCTTCGAACCGATCCAGCCCGCGAATGTTCCCGCCCGCATCGATCGAGCGCTTGACCGTGTCGAGCTTCGCCAACAACGTCTTCCGGTCATCCAGCCGCTCCGGCGCCACCGCCAAATTGAGATTGCTCAAAAGCTGCCCGCCACCCGCCGGATTAAACGGCGCAAACGCCAGCCCCAGCGGTCCCGGCTGCGACCCGGCTTCAATCCGCTCCCGCTCGCGAACGTATTGATCGTCGATTTCCGGAGTCGTCACGACACAATACGTCGGCAGACCGTTCGCTTCATGGTTCGCGCCGCGAATCCGCGAATACACCGACCCCATGCTCTGGCCGATCTTCCCATCCCCGGTCGGATCGGTCCCACCCGTCAGCATGTGGATGATCGCCTTGGGATGATTGCTGTTCTCGTGCCTGAACGAGCGGACGACAGCCAGCTTATCGGCATGTTTCGCCAACAGCGGAAAATTCCCGCCGAGCGTCAATCCCGGAACCGCCGTCTTCACCTCCCCCGTCACGCTGCAATACGGCGCCGGCGCGTCCATATTCGGGTTGAACGTCTCGATATGACTCGCCCCGCCCCCCAAAAACAACAGCACAATCGACCGATCCCGCACATACGCCTTCCGCCCCGCGCTCCCCGCCGCTTTCGTCGCCAACAGGTGCGCCAGCGAAAGCCCGCCAATGCCCAGCCACCCCGCCCGCAGAAAATCGCGACGCGCCAAGCCGCTGCAATCGCGCGTCGTGCTGGTATGAAGAGTCAGCATGGCCAACAAAAAGGCGAGCGGGAGGCGTGAGCCTCCCGGTATGTTTCAAAATGCAATCATCCTCTGCTTCGGGCCGACGTGAGGGCCTTATTCTCCCTCTCCCGCCGTGAGGGAGAAGGCCGGGGTGAGGGTTCTGAATTCGCCTCAACGCTTCAAGCCAACCACCAACGCTGATCGTATCAGACTGAAATCGCGGGTCAAACTTTTCGCTGTGCCGAGCTAAAGTCGCGGACGAGTAACTGGAATGGCAGCCGCACCTGCACCCTCTCGATGCGATCGTTACGGAAGTGCCGATTCGCGAACTCCATGCTTAGATAGTTCGGCTTGCCCCAGCGAGGGAAAAAGCCGCAGGAAAGTTCCGCGATGGTGTTGAAACTCGCTCTCATGCATCTGCTGATCCGAGGAGTACTTGCTTTCGTCGATCATCACCTGCAAGCGTTTCAGGCAATCAACGAGTAGTTCCTGAGCATCACTCGTTTTTCCCTTTTTTACCCAAATCTCGGCGAGCAGGCTCATCTCCTCGGAACGACAATAGTCGTCCAATCCGTCCTTTAAATTCAGGAAGTACTGTTCGGCGAGGTCGTATTTTCGAATCTTGTATGCCGCCGTCCCGAGTAGACGGCTTCCGTGTTCCCAAACTGGATCGAAGAACCCCAACAGTGTCTCGATTTCATGGGGACGATTTGCGGCGACCAGGGCATCAACATAAGCAATGAAGTGCTCCTTTAGCGGAGATCGCATTTCGTCCAAAGCTTTTTTCTTTGATTCGTCATCCAAGTTGCGCACCGCTCGCAGATACCGCTCGTACGCCGCAACCAGCGCCTCCGCCCGCCCGTTTCCACCCACAACGCTCTTCGAATCAACGTACCGCTCAAAGTGTTTTAAGATTGGACTCTTCCAGTCTCCAAGCAGCTTCTTCCTGCGAGGTTGATCGCCGGACTCCGCTTCCATGAAAAGCAGTTCGTAAGTTTCAACCACCTGCCGCGGATCGCGTTTCGACTGTGGTGGCGCGAGAAATCTCTTGCGATCAATTGTCGCCGTAAATCCAAGCAGTCGGTGCCCAACGTGCAAATCCAGGACTCTGTATTTTCCG